>CALRHY010000007.1 GCA_943359495.1 Candidatus Uhrbacteria bacterium RIFOXYB12_FULL_58_10 | reverse complement strand
CAAACATTATCGAACTTCCTTGATGGTGTATTGAACCTTTCCAGACGGGACGGTGAATTCCACGGTGTCGCTAACATTTTTTCCGAGTAATGCTTGGGCAAGCGGCGTTTCGTTCGAAATGCGCCCGGCCAGCGGATCTGCTTCGTTTGCGCCGACGATGGTGTAGATTTTTTCAATCTTTCCATTTTTCAAAACGACCGTCGAACCCACCTGCACCATGGCGCCAGATGAAGGAACAATCACGACGGCGCGATTGATGTAGTCAGCGAGTTCTAAAATGCGCCCTTCGACAAATGCCATTTCATCTTTTGCATCCGCGTATTCGGCATTTTCGGAAAGATCGCCCAATTCTTTTGCGCGTTCGATGCGTCCAGCAACCTCGCGCTTTTTTTCTGTCTTCAGGAGACGGAGTTCTTCTTGAATTTTGACCAGTCCGTCTTTTGTAATGTAAGCCTCGTTACTCATAGCGTTTCGTTTGAAAAACTGACCGCGCAATGCACAGGTCAGTACTTTTTTGAGACTTCCGCAGGCTATCACGCGAAAAAAAGGCGGTCAAGGATTTGTGCTTGTGGAAAAGTTGGCGGCGGGCGTTGTTGTTGTCTGTGTTTTCGTACGACTGAAATACCAGGTCAAAAACTCGCGCGCAGCAGGTACTGCCACACTCGATCCTTCGCCACCTTCCTCAACAAGAATGGTGACAACGATTTGCGGATCATCGGCAGGTGCATATCCAGTAAACCACGCGTGCGTTTTTTTGTCTGCACTAGTTTGTGCCGTTCCTGTTTTTCCTGCGACTGATACCGGAACACTTTGCATCGATCGAGCGCTCCCTCTCGTAATCGTGGCGCGCATGGCGTCTTGCACCACAGCAATCTCTTTTCCGAGATCTGTATTATCGGTAAGAAGCGTACTGGTTGCCGCAATCCAATCCGCCCCACCATTTTGCGAAATCGTGTGGACAAGGCGCGGCTGCCACAACAGTCCACCGTTCGCGATTTCTACGGTCATGGCTGCAACTTGCAGCGGTGTCACCAATAAATCTCCTTGGCCAATGGCAAAATGATAGGTGTCGCCAATAAACCATTGTTCCTTTCGCACCTCTTGCTTCCAGGCTGGCGTTGGGACTAAACCGCTCGCTTCACCAAGCAAAGGAATACCTACAGGCGAACCAAAACCAAACCGTCTTGCATAGAGTGCCAAACGATCCGGCCCGAGCCCGGGAAACTGCTCTGTACCGCCACCGATCATGTAGAAAAACGTATTCACCGATTCAGCAATTGCTTTATAGACATCAGTGATCCCATGCCCACCGGCTTTCCAATCTGGGAAGAACCAGGCGCGTTGGAACCATAACCCACCGGTCGAGAGGACGGTCGTCTGCGGCGTAATGATTTTTTCCGCGAGCGCCGCGACAGCAACCACTGGCTTAAAGGTGGAGCCCGACGGATACTGTCCGGCAATGGCGCGCGGAAACAATGGGTGGTCTGGATTTGCATTAATCTCGGCGTAGGTACTGCTCGAGATCCCGCCAGAAAAAAGATTCGGGTCATAGCCTGGCAAACTAATCAGTGCGATGATTTCTCCATTGCGTGGATCCATGGCAATGGCCGCGCCACGCCGCGCACCGCCCAGTTGGAGTGCGGTTTTCATTTTTTCCTCCAAAAATTGCTGTGCATCCGCATCAATACTGAGACGCACGTTGGCGCCGTTGACCGGATCTCCGGCGGCAATGATCCGTCGTTCCCGACCGACGGCGTCCACTTCGATTTGACGATAGCCGCGCGTACCGCGAAGCTGCGTTTCCAGCGATTGTTCCAGTCCTGTTTTGCCGATGCGATCATTCTGCGAATAGTCTCCGTTCTTTCTTTCGACAAATTCATTCGGAGAAATGCGGCCGATGTAGCCGATGAGGTGGGCCATGCTTTCTTCTGTCGCACCATCAAGGACATGCCGTTCTGTGGCGATATGAACGGACAATCCAGAAAAATGGACAGCGGCGACTTCGAGCGAGACTGCCTGCTCATACGAAAGACGATCACCAATCGCCACAGCTTCGAAGGGGGTGCGCTTTGCCGCTGCAAGGGTGGCATTCCATTCTTCCTCGGAAATACCATAGCGAGCCAAGGTGTCACGCAGCTGGTCCAACGCTTTTTGATCGGATGGTAAATCTGCAGCAGTCAAGGAAACACCGAAACTTGCAGCGTTTTCAACCAGTGGGGTTCCATTCCGATCAAACAGAATACCGCGCGCTGCCGGAATACGGACAATGCGCAGGCGGTTCCCTTCGGCAAGTGATTGGTAGCGTGCGCCAGAAATCACTTGCACTGAAAATGCGCGAACAGTAAAAAGGAAAAAGACCAACGCACAAGTCGCGAAAAGAAAAAGAAAACGGCTGTGTGGTACGGTCAGCCCGACATACATCCCCTCTTCGGAAAAATCTGCATCCGGAACAAACGTCCCTTCGTCCGGGGCGTAGCGAGTGGATCCAAAACGGGCACTCGGCGAGGGGAAAAGAGGTTCGTCACTCATACGATAGGCGTGATTCCGCTACGAAAAATCCAGCGCATTTTTGGTTCTGCAAAAGAGAGCAGCGCCAAGATGACGAGGGAAAACATACTTGTTGCAATGCTCGATGTCAGTCCTTGAGAAAACGTTTGCGGATGAAATCCTGTGCTGGTTCGTGCAGCCAGCGCAAACAGATAGCTAAGCAGAACGGTCGAAAAAATGGCGCTGATGATCCCCAGTGCCGCAGAGCTTGCACGGGCAAAAAAGGAGTGGTGCGAAAACAAAGAGTAACTGGCGGTCCGCGTCACGGTTAGACCGATCAGCGTCCCCAGTAACGCGACACCAAAGAGCTGGTGCGAAAAAATTTCTTCAAAAAAAGCAGCGGCCAGAACCCATGGCCACACACCGCGTCCGCGAATGGCGGTCATACGCGTCACTACCACGGCAAGGAGTATGTCTGCGGGCCAGATCCCGCCGGTGAGCGCGGCAAAAAAGGTGTGTTCAAACACCCCAATCGCTGCCAGAAAAATCGTAATGCACAATGTGCGAAAAAACATACTCAACGAGCGACGTGCAGGACAGCGACGGTCGTTAAGGTGTCGAGGCTGGCGAGCGGCGAAAGAACTGCGTCTTGAAACGGTTCGTTCGGCTCTTGGCGTACCGATTCGACCCGGCCAAGCACAAGGCCACGTGGGATATTTTCTTCAAGGCCAGACGTGATCACCACATCGCCGGCAATCACCTTAATTTGCTGGGGAATCAGGCGCATGACCATGCCTGTTCCGTGTCCGCCTTCGGTATAACCGTGCACAGTCATCGCGTCAGCACCGAGTAAGGCTGCAGCAAAGCGACTTTGTGCGTCGGTAAGGAGTTCGACAATCGCGGTGTGGGCCCGTACTTTGGTTACTTTTCCTACAACGATTCCATCATTCGCAACAACAGCATCGCCTTCCGTCACCCCATCGGCTGCACCACGATCTATATCTATGGTATGTACATCCGGATCGGTGCTACCGGCAATCACCTGTGCCACCACAAGCGGTGTGGTACCACGCTTTTGAAACTGTAGAAGGGCCGCAAAATTTTCTACCTCGTGCGCAGCATCACGCAATTTTGCATTTTCTACAATCAAGATATCGCGTTCTTTTTGCAACTCTTCAATTTTTATCGTTGGATCAGTTGGGTCCGGGGCAAACAGGTGGTGCAACGAGGTGCCAGCGCGCCAAAGTGCGCTCCCACGAAAACCAAGCAGGTTCCCACCCAATGCGCCAGACCCCGCTCCAAGGACGCCGCGAAAAAGCAGGAGCAGAAGGAAAATGCCTGCAATCGTTGCAAAAATTTTCCAAAAACGCGAAAGATGCACAAGAAAAAACGAAGCGACAGGAAAAGAAAACGACGTCGATGACTAAAAGCGTATACCGTCGCCGTCGGTTGCGCTTGGAATGGCGATCGTACGGAGAAGTGCAAGATTTTCCAACAACACTCCTGTCCCACGCACCACACACATCAACGGATCGTCAGCAACGCGAACAGGGATTTCCGTTGCCTTTGCGATGGCACGATCCAGATTACGTAGGAGTGCACCGCCTCCGGTCAGTACGATGCCGCGTTCGTAAATATCAGCAACCAATTCTGGTGGCGTTTGTTCAAGCGTAGCCTTGATGTTTTCAATAATCGTTTTGATCGAACGAGCGAGCGCCTCACGAATTTGACTATCCGTCACCAAAATCTCTTTTGGCAGACCAGTGATAAGATCGCGGCCGCGCATTTCGATTTGCAACGGTTCATCCAACACATCTGCCGAACCGATGCGCATTTTTATATTCTCTGCATTCCGTTCACCAAGAAGGATGTTAAAGGTATCGCGCGCGTACTGCACAATATTCTTGTTCAATTCGTCACCGGCCACCGTTAACGATTTCCACGTAACGACGCCGCCAAGCGAGATGACGGCAATCTCTGTCGTGCCACCACCGATATCTACCACCATGTTACCAATCGCATCTTCGATAGGTAGACGTGCGCCGATTGCTGCGGCGATCGGTTCTTCAACCAGGTAGACTTCGCGCACTCCTGCGGATTTCGCCGCGTCTTCGACTGCCTTGCGCTCCACTTCGGTCGTTTCGAGTGGAACGCCGATCACCACGCGCGGATGTGGAACAAAGAGTGACTGTCCGGTGTGGACGCGCTCAACGAAATATTTCAGAAGTTTTTCAGTCACTTCAAAATCAGAAATCACCCCCTTCAGCAGGGGGCGGACGGTCGTGATATGGCCCGGCGTCTTACCAACCATTTCTTTTGCCTCGCGGCCGACTGCAAGAATCTGTCCTGTTCTGGTATTCAAGGCGACGACCGTCGGTTCGTTGATGACGATCCCTTTATCTTTGACAAAAATCAACGTATTCGCCGTTCCGAGGTCGATACCCAAATCTTTGGAAAACTTTTTGAAAAAATTGGTAAACATACTCCAGGGCGGTGTCATTAACGGCTAGGGTCAAGAGCTGCTTCCTCTTGTTGCGACATGTTTTCCGCAGCGCTCGCTAAAAAGAAGTATTCAGCAATACCAAGCGCACAAACTGCCAAAAGGATATTCCACCAAGCAAACAGCCGGAGGTGCGATAAGAGGAGGGCGAGAACCACAAGACAAGCAACGAAGATGCTTTGACGAAACGAAATGCGGACATGCTGGCTCATCAAGCGTCGTGATCCGCTGAGCCGAATGCGGATCAACAGCCCGAGCACCGTACACATCCCAGAAATCGCCAAACCGATACTAAACAGCAATGCCGTTGGCGCAAAAGTCCCGGTTTGCAACGGATTGACCCCGCGCAGCAAAAGAAAAATAGTGATCACTGCAACAGTCGTCCCAAAAAGCATCAGAAAAAGATAGTGCCGTAAGGTCATAAAAAAGCCATCAAAGGCAGTCATTTACGTCTCTTCAGGGATATCCGTATCATCAGTCAGACTACCGCTTTTGACGAAACAATTCAAGGTTCGGAGAGGAAAACCAGGCATCGCGTTCCCAAGATGCGCGAGCAATGCTGGGCCAAGCAAGCGGATTTCTGAGGCAACTACGCCGGCCGTACATTGGATGGTCAAGCCCGTACCAATAATTGCCCTTGCACGAGCCCGTGACGACAGGAGCGCACTCCGTCCAGCGATCCAGTGATTGGCTTCGGCAATCACTATGGCACGCGAAATCGCAGTCCCCATCCCTGGTTTCTGCAAACGCTTGAGAAGATCACCAATTTGCTGCATACCTGTTTCGCATGACGCGTTTCGAGTTTCGCTCTCTAGCGTACCGCGCTTTCACAGATATCACGGAAGTCACAAAAGCGGCAAACGTCTTTCGCTGGCGTTGGTCCAAACGTGCTCACACGGATTTTTTGGGCAACAGTGCATAGGTGCTCTTCAAGCGCAACCAACTCTTCGGGAGTCCCAAGAAAAGAAACTTCGGTGCCCGCTTCAAGGTAGACGAACGTCAATTTTTTTGGCTCAAGTCCCAAGACGCGCAACGCGGCAATCTGGTAGATCAGCAACTGCGCCTTGTCCGGATCTTCTTTTGCGCGACCGGATTTGTAGTCGATAATTTCGACACCGCCTTCAGGAAGAAAATCAATACGGTCAATTCTGCCGCGAATGGTGACGTCGGCGAGTTTGAGTGAGAAGCCTTCTTCGAGTCCGTGAATGGTCAAGACGCGGTCTTTGATTTTCGCGTGGTAGAGGAGCAATGCTTCTCGCCCTTTTGCAAAACGTTCCTGTTGCGCGGTATTCGAATCATACCAATCATCAATCCACTTTTCTTTGTAGATTTCCATCACTTCTTCAGCGCTGACCAGTTCGCCGACTGTCTTCGGGTTTCCTGGTTCGGCAGTGCTAAAAAGCGTTGGCTGCCCGCTTGCTTGCCGCGCTTGATAGCGTAGGAGCATTTCCTGGAGTGTGCTGTGCATGCTCTGTCCGAAACTTTTATTTGCATTCCCCTCTTTCGGGATGCGATACAGGTGCTCAAACTTGTATTGCAACGGACATTTTTCAAATGCTTCAAATTGCGAAAAACTCATTCGCTCCGGAATGGCGAGCGGTGACGGATTTTTTGGATCACGTTCAATCTCCATGATCAGATCTGTTTGTTGTGGCGGCGCCAAAGCGATCTTCGATTCCGTTAAAAAACGGCTCAACTTCTTTTTCCGCGTACCGCCATATTCCTCGCCGCTCGTACAATAGAGTGCGTCCTTTGCTCGCGTGCAGCCAACATAAAAAAGTCGTCGCTCTTCTTCGAGATGCGCATCACCACCAGGCAACTGTTCTTTGATGAATGCGTCCGGCAATGGGATCGGATCTTTTCGTTCAATAGTCGGAAATCGTTTATCAACAAGGTTGACTAAAAAAACGTGTGCGTATTCAAGACCTTTCGCCGCATGCATGGTCATGATGCGAACCATTTCTGGCCCGGATTCTGGATCGACGGGCAAAGCGCCAGTCTCCCCTGCTTCAAGCTCGCAATCTACGCGCTCCAAAAAGTGACGCACCGTCGGTTCTGGTTCCTCATGCGCGAATGCATCAACGACACGCCAGAACGCGTTCAAAATCCGCATGTCTTCGCGTACGACACCTTCTTCCTTTTTGGCGATAGCACGGAGATAGCCTGTCTCGTTCAAGAACGCCAAAATAACCAGTTGTGCTGGTTTGGCTCTGACGAGGGCAGTGTGTTTTTCGATCCAGCCTATAAGAACGGTGGTGATTGCTACGGTTTCTTCGGTAACGCCTGGGATCGTTGCAGCGAGACGAATCGTTTCAAAAAGCGACAACGATTTTCGACTGGCGTGTTGTGTAAGGAGCATCAACTGTTCCGGAACCAGATTGGCAATAGGAGAACACAAAAGACGGTACACCGCCTTGCTCTCGTGGTAATTGTCGAGGAGACGAAGATAGGCAAGGATGTCGAGAATGAGTGGCTTTTGATACAAACCACGCGACGCTAAAAATTCATGCGGGATCCCGGCAATACGCAGTGCTGTCAGAAATGGTTCTGCGTGGTCATTGGCACGGACTAAAATTGCAAAGTCATTCCAAGTGAGTTCTTGATCCTGCTCTTTGGCGCGTTGAATGGTTTGGACGACGAGACGTGCCTCATCCTGTAGGGTCTTCCCATGGAGATGGCGAATGATGCCACCCGTTCCACGACTGCTGACCAGGCGTTTCGAAAGCCCTTCAAGTCGCGCCTCCAAACGGTCCGGATTGTTTTGTTGAATGAAAGCGTAGGCGAAATCAAGAATTTCTTGTTTGGACCGATAATTCTCGGTCAGGACGACTCGTGTGCAGCCAGAAAAATCCCGTTCAAAATCTAAGATGTTCGAAACGGATGCGCCGCGAAATTTGTAGACTGATTGGTCGTCGTCACCGACAACGGTGATATTTTTCTCCGTCCCAGCAAGCAGCTTCACCAATTCGTATTGTGCCCAGTTGGTATCTTGGAACTCGTCGACTAAGATGAATTTAAATTTTTTCTGATACGTCGCAAGAATTTGCGGTCGCTCGCGGAAGAGGCGCAACGTCTCATTAATTAAATCACTGAAGTCAAGTGCACTGTCTTCGCGTAATAAGCGTTTGTAGACATGAAAGGCATCAGCAATTTCTTGCAACCGTCCGATTTCTTCAGCCGGGATTTCCGTATGGTCACTCGCCAACTGCTTTGCTTTTACATAGTCCGCGTATTCTGCGGGTGTGACCAACTCGTCTTCGGCACGCGAAAAGTGGACGAGCAGCGCATCCAAAAATTTCGTTGGGTTCCCGAGTGGGCGGTAATACTTGAGTGATAACTCTTGAAAGTGACGTCGCAACAACATCCATTGTTCGGTCCGCGAAAGGACGCGGAACGAGGTGGAAAGACCGATATCCAAGCCATGCGTGCGCAACATCCGTTCACCAAACGCATGGAAGGTTTGGATCCAAAGATCGACGTAACCGTACGGCAGCAAACGATCGACACGTTCTTCCATTTCACCAGCGGCTTTGTCGGTAAACGTCAGTGCCAAAATTTCGTCGGGTTTTGCCAAACCTTGGTCGATCAACCAAGCAATGCGCCGCGTGATCACTGTTGTCTTCCCTGTCCCTGCTCCCGCCACAATCAAAAGCGGCCCACTGCGGTGGGTAACCGCTGCGAGCTGGGCAGCATTTAAACCTTTGAGGAGATCGGTCGTTTCCATGGTTGACAAGTTGAGGATTTTTAGGTAGTCTTTTCTTTCTTCCTCAGCGCATTGCAGCGTTCCTGGGGAAGAGGAAGGAACAAATGTCGAGGGAAATGCTGGTGATTGAAGATGAAGATGGTGTGCAGAAGTACCTGAGACGTGTCTTCGGGCAAGAGTACTCGATGACGGTCGTTTCCAACATGGATGAAGGGCTGTCGCTTCTGAATGCCGCCAACACATTTGACTTCGTCATCACCGACGGTATGCCGAACGGCATCGACGTCGCTGTACGGTGTCGAAAGGATCGCAGACCGTTCATCATCCACAGTGGGACAAACTGGGAGTACTTCCATGCACAGTGCGTCGATCGCGACATCAATCCGGAGGAAATCCTGCCGTTCTTCGTCCAGAACCCCGCGACTCTGGTAGAACTTCGGGCGCGTGTCCAGGCCGCCATCGACGCAGTCCGCCGCTGACGTTGTAGCAGACAACGCCCCTGTGCGGAAGCGCTCAGCGCGTTCGGAGCAGGACAAAAGACGCCGCGTGCAGCAAGCACCCGGCGTCGTTTTTTATGCTTCAACCACTTCAATTTTTTTGTTCGGTTCCCACATGACTGCGGCCATGCTGTGCACCCGGCCACTCGCCATCAGTTCTGGGTACGCTTCGGCCACAACCCGTTCAGCGAATTTTTTGAGACCCTTTGCCCGCGCAACTGCCTGGCGGTAATCCATACCCGGCTCGCGGTATGGGATGCAAGTAAAAAGAGAGGCATCATCCCCCGCTGCGGCAGCTGCAAGATTTTTTTGAATAAGCGAGCCAGCAACGCGCACAGAATCGGCAAGATTGGGATCTGCGTCGTTGATGATAAGCGCCAAATTTTCTTGAGCCAGCCAATCAAAGCCTTGACCAATCGCAACAATGCGTTCGTTGTGTCCTTTCTCTTCCAGATTACGTTGATCCTTCGTTAGTTCTGCCACACGTTCTGCGTTTCCTTTGAGAAATGGGACCAGATCTGTAATTGCCTGTGGATCCATGGTTGGAAATACTGCAAAGATTGCTGTGCGAATTTCTTCCGCGGTTTTCCCAATCAATGTTTCGCCGGAAATATCGCCCTGTGCACCATGGAGAATCAATACATCGCGATCGGTCTCAACACCGGCAACAACCGCAGTGACTTGTTCGCCAAACACATAGGCAATCTCTTTTTGTAATCGTTCGGCATGGGCCCGAGCTGATGCGGTGTCGTATTTCCACCCAGCACAACCAAGATGTGTGTCGCTCACACTGAAATGGTACGTAACGAATATAAAACTTCTGCTTCCAATACTGACCGCCCGTTCCATCCAGTGTCGTACGCGACCTAAAAAGCTTGGCCACCAGATTTCAAACTTTCCGCCGATGGCACGGAAGGGCTTCACGATCCCAATCGGCGTTTTCGTCATGGAAGGAAAAAGGACACGGCCGTCCATGCATTTGATGCAGGCAAAAAAGGTCGGATGTTTTGCCCAATAGCGGTGACGGGCTGCTTCATCTGCGACATAGCGTGCAGATTGTTCGGCATTGATCGCGACAATACGTTCTTGAATGGGTTGCATAGACTTGGGGAGGAGATAAACGCTTTTGCGGACGCTAGTGTAACGCCACCAACAAAGAAGAGCAAGGCTTGCACTGACATTTTTCGAAAAAAAAAACGAGCCGAGGAAGGGCGGACCCTTCGACGGCTCGGCGACGCACATCGCCCTAGAACGACGCGTGCCAGTCGATACCCGTCACGACGTTGCGCTCATCGATCCCGACGACGCCAGCCTTCGAACCGCCGTTGAAGATGCGGAGCCAGCCCGCCATATCGTGACTAAATGCGGCATCTTGCTTCTCGAACGACACGCCCGTTGCCGCGTACATGGCACATGTCTTGTGGCAGATGCCGTGCACTGGCACGGTTTTGTCGTCAAAACTCTTGTACCAGTCGTGAACGAGATGGCCGTGTTGTGTCCGGGCGACGATGTGGGGGCCCCCGGGGATGACGAGCGCTGCAGTGCTCGGGAGATACAGCTCCGGTAGCATCTTCGGCGCAAGACCTTCCTTGAGCCGGTACTGCCGACCGTCCGCGCAGAGCACGACACAGCAGGCAACGTCGTGTACCGCTCGCTTTGACGGCGTCCACGTCTCCACCATGACGCCGAATTTCTCGCGAAGACTCGCCGAAGCTTGATCCGCTGCCGCCCGCGCTGACTCGTCGCCGACGACCATGAGCGTTTCGAGCTCGTGGGCGCTCACGAGCAGATCGAGCGAGTTCGCTGCGACCTCGGCCCACGGATGGGTGTCGTCGAGAAGTGCTGCAACGCCGCCCGGAATCGACAGCAGGTCGAATCCTTCCGGCAACGGATCCTGGAGACACGGGAGCTCCGTGAGCACACCGACATTGTTCGCATCACACAGGACAATGCTGTTATAGCGCTTTGCGTCGCTCATTCTTCCGTCCTCGGTGGTTTATCATGTAGCGTCTTTGCTCCATGACCGACCGATAGTACTCCTCTTTTTTGATTCGGTCAAGATACTTTTTTATGCATAGAAACAAAAAAACACCTCTTTTTTAGAGAGGTATTTTTTGATTCGTATTTACAATTTCCGATGTCTGCGCACAACCTTGAGACGCGCAAGTTCTCTTTCGAGAGATGCAGCAGCCTCAGCAAACGCCGTATCTTCCTGATGTCCGTGTTCTGTGAGGTTTTTTGCCGCACGCGCTCGCGCTTCCTCCACCTTTTCCAAATCCAATTCTTCGGCACGCTCAGCGGTATCTGCAAGAATCAACACATGATTTCCCGGGCGCACTTCAACAAAGCCTGTCGAAACGGCGATCGTCGATTCTGTTCCACCCTTCCGCAAGGTTAGCGCGCCCGGAACCAACAAAGAAACCAGTGGAAGGTGATGTGGCAACACGGTAATTTCTCCGTCTGCAGTCGGGATCGAAATCGAATCAGCCGTTTCTTGAAAAACGGTTCTTTCTGGCGTGGTGATTTCGATGGTAAGAGGCATAGAGAGTGCAAAACGCGAAACGTGTAACGCAAAACTTTACGACGCGACGACTTCTTCCAGGCCGCCTTTCATGTAGAAGGCCTGTTCTGGCACGTTGTCGAGGTCGCCGTTCAGGATTTTTTTGAAGGCACTGATCGTGTCTGCGAGCGGAACATATTTCCCCTTTGCGCCAGTGAATGCTTCGGCAACGAAGAATGGTTGCGAGAGGAATTTCTGGACGCGACGGGCACGGGAAACAGTGCGCTTATCTTCTTCGGACAATTCTTCCATACCAAGAATGGCGATGATGTCCTGCAAATCCTTGTAGCGCTGCAACACTTTCTGGACGCCGCGTGCGACTGCGTAATGCTCTTCACCGATGATCTGCGGATCAAGGATGGAGGAAGTCGAATCCAGCGGATCAACGGCTGGGTAAATACCAAGTTCTGCCAAAGACCGAGCCAAAACGATGGTCGAATCCAAGTGACCGAACGTTGTCGCCGGTGCCGGATCGGTCAAGTCGTCTGCCGGAACGTAGACTGCTTGGACAGAGGTAATGGAACCGTCCTTGGTCGAGGTAATACGTTCTTGGAGCGCACCCATCTCGGTTGCCAATGTCGGCTGGTACCCCACTGCCGACGGAATACGGCCAAGCAGCGCGGAAACTTCTGAGCCAGCCTGAGTGAAGCGGAAGATGTTGTCGACAAAGAGCAGCACATCCTGTTTTTCTTCATCGCGGAAATACTCAGCCATCGAAAGTCCGGTCAGGGCGACGCGGGCGCGGGCACCTGGCGGTTCATTCATCTGACCGAACACCAAACTTGTTTTATCGAGCACGCCCGACTCTTTCATTTCCAAATATAAACTATTTCCTTCACGGGTACGTTCTCCAACGCCAGCGAAGACCGAGAACCCGCCGTGTTCGGTGGCGATGTTGCGAATGAGTTCCATGACGATCACAGTTTTTCCAACACCTGCTCCACCAAACAATCCAACCTTCCCACCTTTCACAATCGGACAGATAAGATCGATGACTTTGATCCCTGTTTCCAAAATTTCTGTCTTCGTGGATTGGTCGGTAAATGCTGGAGCGGGACGGTGAATTGGATAGGTCTTCTTGTTTTTCACCGCACCAAGTCCGTCAATTGGTTTTCCAATCACGTTGAACATGCGACCAAGCGTTTCCTTCCCAACCGGGACCGAAATTGGTGCGCCAGTGTCTGCGACCGGCATACCACGGGTCAAACCATCGGTCGAACTCATGGCGAGTGTTCGGACACTATTGCTCCCTTGATGCGATTGCACTTCCAGAACCAACGTCCCTTCTTCGCCACGATCGACATGCAATGCAGAATAAACCGCAGGCAATGCATCAGAGAATTCGACATCGACCACCGGGCCGATGACTTGGGTAATTTTTCCTTCGTTCAAAGTTGTTTTTGCCATATGTTTATGCGTTATCCAACGTCGCTTTGCCCGCCGCGATTTCAGAAATCTCTCTGGTGATCGCCGCCTGCCGCGCCTGGTTAAACGAGAATGAGAGGTCGTCGATCATGTCCCCGGCAGCGTCCGTTGCGTTGCGCATTGCCATCATGCGGGCGCTATGTTCGGAGGCAGCAGACTCGAGCATTGCCTGGTATACCTGGATATCGGTCATCCGCGGCAGGATCGCTTCGAGGATCTGTGCTTGCGACGGTTCAAACAGCGTTTCGTCATCGACTGCTGGTTCCCTTTCCTTTTCTCGCGTACTGCCATCATCTCCGAGCATCGCTTCAATGTCTTTGGCTGATATTGGCAGGAGTTGTCGTATGCGCGGCTTCTGCGTCAGTGCAGAGACGAAATCGGTGTAGGCCAGGAAGACACGATCGACAGTCCCCGCGATAAACTCTTGTCGAGCGATGGACGCGATCGGTGTCGCGTCGGCAATACTTGGTGTATCTCCCATTGTCGCAAAGGAAGCGATCACATTCTTTTGCATGCGACGTAATGCGTCTTCGCCTTTCCGTCCCACCGCAACAAAACGAATGGTAGTGGCAGCGGTCGCGCCAGGAAGAAGGGCAGGATCACGGACGAACTCTGTTACTTTTTTGATGATGTTTGCATTAAAACCGCCCGCAAGGCCGCGATGCGAGGTCAGCAAAATAACCAGGACGTTTTGGGCAGGCCGTTCGACAAGCAGTGGGTGCAGCGACGGATCCACCCTTTTTGCCAAAGCGGTGATCATCTCCCAGCCAGCGCCAGCGTAACGACGCGAAGCAACCGTGCCAGCAATGGCACGACGCATCTTACTTGCAGCAACGAGTTCCATTGCCTTGGTAATTTTTTTGGTATTGGTGACGGATTTAATCCGCCCCCGGATAAGTCGTGGAGAAACGGCCATACTTTTTTTGTCATCCTCGGGCTTGGCCCGTGGATCCACGATGTCGACGATGCCGACCTGCTGGATTCCCTTCTACAAGGGAATGACAGTTAACAATTATGCTTTTTTTACCGCCTGATAATCCTGGATGAGTTGCTTCAGGCTGGTTTCGATTTCTGGTTCCATCCCCTTTCCTGAGCGGAATGCTTCGAGGACGAATTGCCCAGACGCATCAAGGAAGGTGTGAAAACTATCTTCCCATACGCGGACGTCTTCTGTTGCAACATTGTCCAGATAGCCGTTGATGGTTGCGTAGATGATGGCAATTTGGTGTTCGACCGCCATTGGCGAATATTGGACCTGCTTCAACACTTCTACAATGCGGCGGCCGCGATCGATCTGTTGACGGGTCTGTGGATCAAGGTCGGTCGCGAATTGAGCAAAGGCTTCGAGCTCGCGGAACTGCGCCAATTCGAGGCGGAGTTTTCCTGCGACTTTTTTCATTCCTTTGGTCTGCGCCGCAGAACCAACGCGCGATACGGAAAGTCCGACATTCAATGCAGGGCGGATGCCACGGAAGAACAGGTCTGATTCAAGATAAATCT
>CALRHY010000006.1 GCA_943359495.1 Candidatus Uhrbacteria bacterium RIFOXYB12_FULL_58_10 | reverse complement strand
TGTTTCGTGGAAGGGGTGGTAGAACGTTTTGATCATTGGCACCCAGGCGGTTTTTCCTTCGGCGACCAAATCCAAATCATCTTCCATTTTTGCAGTGAAGGCGTAGTCGACGATGCCTGGGAAGTGTTCGACAAGGAGGTCGGTGACGAGGAAGGCGGTTTCTGTCGGTTTCAGGCGACGATTTTCGATGCGCTCGACATAGCCACGGTCGATCACGGTCGAAATGGTTGGCGCGTAGGTGGATGGGCGACCGATGCCATACTCTTCCATTATTTTAACAATGGATGCGTCGCTGTAGCGAGGTGGCGGTTCAGTGAAATGCTGTTTTGGTTCAACCGTTTTTGCGGCCAACTTTTCGCCTTCGGTTAAGACAGGCAGCAAGGTGTCTTCTTTTTGTGTTTCCGTTGCCACGGCGAGGAAGCCTGGGAAGATAATAACCGAACCGTTTGCACGGCAGGAAAAATCTCCACCAACAATATCCACGGTGGTTGCTTCCATGGTGGCGTTTTCCATTTGCGAGGCGACTGCACGACGCCAGATAAGGTCGTAGAGTTTCCATTGCGATCCTTCGAGGACGCTCTTCAGCGACTCCGGCGTCCGGCTCGCCTCTGTCGGACGAACGGCTTCATGGGCCTCTTGGGCAAGTTTTGATTTTGCTGTGTAGCGGCGTGGTTGCTCCGTGAGATGATTTTTGCCGAAGGTCTGCGTTACCCAATCGCGCGCTCCTTCGACAAAAGATTCGGCTAGGTTTACCGAATCGGTACGCATGTAGGTGATCAAACCGACCGATCCTTCGCCTGGCAATTCGATTCCTTCGTACAATTGTTGAGCAACCATCATTGCTTGCTTCGCGCTCATGCCGAGCTTGCGGTTCGCATCCTGCTGCAAGGTCGACGTGGTGTATGGTGCGGCAGGGCTGCGGTGGACGTTTTTTCGTTCAACACGACCAATCTTCCAATCCGCGGCGCGCATGTCGGCGGCCAGCTTTTCTGCTTGGTCTCCGGTCTTGATAAAAAACTTATCGAGTGAGGATCCTTTGATGCTTTGCAATGTTGCCGGAATTTCGGCATTTTTTTCTGTTTGAAACAACGCTTCAATGCTCCAATATTCTTCGGTGAGAAACGCTAAAATTTCTCGTTCGCGTTCTACGATCAAACGAACGGTGACGGATTGGACGCGCCCGGCAGAAAGGCCACGGCGGACTTTGTGCCACAAAAATGGCGACAGTTCGTAGCCAACCAAACGGTCGAGCACACGCCGCGCTTGCTGTGCATCCACCTGTGCATCATCAATATCACGCGGATGTGCGAGGGCGTTTGCAATGGCTTTTTCGGTAATTTCATGAAAGGTAATGCGCGCCGTTTTCTCTGGGGCAACACCAAGCAACTGACGTAAGTGCCAGGAGATAGCCTCTCCTTCGCGGTCTTCATCTGTTGCGAAATAGATTTTTTCCGCAGTCTTTGCTAGCTTTTTTAACTCCGTCACGATAGCTCGTGCTTTTGCTGGGACGACGTAATGGGGAAGAAATGTTCCACCTTCCAGATCAACGCCGATGTCGCTTTTGGGCAAATCACGGACGTGGCCAAAAGATGCTTTGACTATGAATTTGTTTCCGAGAAAACGGCTAATGGTCTTCGCTTTTGTCGGAGACTCAACGATGACGAGTTGTTTTTTTGAGGTCTTTGGAGTTTTGGTAGCCATGGGAATACAGATATGGTACACGGCGCGGCCAGCATTGGAAAACGGCGGATGTGGCCTTCAAGAACGAAACGCTACGTGAGAAAGATGATTGTGTCAACCAGAAGAGGTTTTCTTTTGTAAAGTCGATATCGTCGTCCGACATTCTTTTGGCGAATCCCAAAAGCCCTCTTTGTCCTTGCGAGGAGTCCGTCGGGGACGACGCGGCAATCCAGTCGACGATGTCGACTCGCGTCCGACCCGACTGGATTGCCGCGTCGCCAGACGCTCCCTCCCGTTCGAGGGTCTGATGACCCCTCAGGGTCTCGAAGACGCAATGACAATACTTTTATAAGTGCTCAAACAGTCGCCGCCCCCCAAACCCCCTAACGGCATCGATTGGAATGGACTTATTCCACAAGACTTTCAAAATAGCGAACAAGCAAACCCGCAACGTCTATATTTGTTGCCTCTTCAAAATGAATAAAACCAGGTGTTTGGTTGACTTCGAGAACGTAAGGGATTCCTTTGGAGATGCGGATGTCGACGCCAGCGAATTCTCGGCCGAGGGCGCGGCTGGCGGTTTCGGCGATGGTGGCGAGAAGAGGGGTGAGCGGCGCGCGTTTTGCTGGCGCACCAAGCCCACTGTTGGTGCGGAAATCATTTTCTGGCACGCTGCGTCGGACCGCGCCGATAGCACGGTAGCCAATGGTGAGGACACGATAATCCGTTTTGCTTGGGAGATACTCTTGGAGCACAAATGTCCCGGGCGGCACTTGGGCGAGCAGACGAAGAACTCCTTGTTGGTTTTGTGCACGAAAGACTTGGGTGCCACCGTGGCCATGAACGCTCTTTAAGATGAGTGGGAAACGCATTGTCGGCAATATAGCGCGGACGGTAGCGGTAGAAAAACATTGAATACTTTTTGGGACAGCGATGTCTTGTTGTTCGAGTATCGCCGCCTCATACATTTTGCTCATGATGACCGGTGTTGTCACGAGGCGCGTATCCACGACTCGTTTCCTGGCGGCATGAAAGGATTCGGCGACAAGGAGCGCTTCGGAAATGAAGGGAAAAAAATTTCGGAAGAGGAGGAGGTCAAAGGATTCGAGTGGTGCATGTCCGATGTGGACAGATGTTGTTTCTGCAACACGTATCGTGATATCGGCAAACGAGGCGATGGTCGCCTGGTGTCCACGTTCCTTTGCGGCCGCGGCAATGCGCTTCGCCTCTTTGGCTTCTGGTTTTCCGAGAATCAGGAGATGCATAGAAAGAGAACTACGTGCGTACCCAACCACCGCCAGGAATCGAGCGAACGCGACCGGACATTTCGAGCAGTGAAAGTTCGCAGGCAATGTCTGCCGAAGGGACTCGCAGTGCACGGACAAGATCATCTAAAAAGATGGGTTCCCGAGAAAGTTGTGCAAGGAGGACCGTCTCTTCTTGAGAAAGTGCTGTTGTTTTTGGCGGCGTTGCTTTGTTGAGACGAAGTGCTGCGAGGATGTCGGCTGGTGTATACGCTAATGTTGCTCCGCGTTGAATGAGCGCGTGTGGTCCAGCGCTGGTTGGTCGACGAATGTCTCCCGGAACCGCAAATACCTCGCGGTTATAATCGGTTGCCGCAGCTGCAGTAATCAGCGATCCCGAACGCTCCGTTGCTTCGATCACGACGACCCCGAGTGAGACTCCGGCGATCAAGCGGTTTCTGATTGGGAAAAGAAATTTCATTCCCATGATACCTGGCGGAAATTCCGAAAGCAGTGCGCCACCTTCGCCAACAATACGTTCTGCAAGTGGCTGGTGTGTTGCGGGGTATAGGTTTTTTGGATGAACGCCAGAGCCAAGAAATGCCCAGGTTGTTCCTTTTGCGCGAAGTGCGGCTTCGTGGACGGCACCGTCGATGCCGAGCGCGAGACCAGAAACAACGGTGACGCCAGCTCGGGCAAAGTGGCCGCTAAATTCTCGCGCGATCTCCATCCCGTACGGTGTTGCGCGTCGTGTCCCAACCACGGCAATACACGCGGCATCTGCAGTAAGCACACCGCGTACATGGAGGAACGCTGGCGGATCTGGAATCTCTTTCAAGAGATGCGGAAACGTCTCGTCCTCCGGAACGATGATGCGGATTCCTGCAGCTGCAAGGAGTTCTGCATCTTTTTCTATAAAAGAAGGCTGCCACCAAGAGAGAAACGCGTCGGTCTGCGTTTCTGGGATGCCCGCTTGGAGTAGGGTGATGCGGTCAGCGGATGCAGCAGCAAAAAAACTCCCAGTCTTTTGATAGAGCGCACGGAGACGTGCGGCGCCAAAACCGGAAAAGCGCGACAACGCACACGCGGCACCTGCATCGAGCGGCGAGAGGGGCATGCGATCGGAGAGAACGGCGAGCGTAGTCAGCTCACTCCTTTGTATTCTGCTCCTGCGTTGCCTGGGCTACACCGAGAGTGATGATCTTGTCAAGAGTCTGTACTGCAGTGGTCACGAGTTGGTGCAGTGCTAACGCTTCTTCTTTAGAAAAACGGTTCAAGACAAAAGAGGAAAGTTGCGGCGTTTTGCCATCTTGCGGCCCGATGCCAACGCGGATGCGGGTAAACAGTTCTGTGCCAAGTGCGGTGATGATCGAGTCGATACCGTTGTGTCCGCCACTTGATCCTTTACCGGCAATGCGGACCGTTCCAAAAGGAAAGGCAATCTCATCGTGGACGATAAAAAGGTCTGTGGTCGGAATTTTATAATAGCTGAGTGCGGCGGCGACGGCGGCGCCTGACGCATTCATGAAGGTGTCTGGTTTCAACAATAGGACTGTCTCGGTTCCGATCACACCGCGGCTGATTTCCCCGTGGACTTTTCGTTCTGTGTGCCAGGCGGGAAGCGTGCTGGTTGTGGCAAACGCATCAAGCACAAGAAAGCCCATGTTGTGACGGGTCTGTTCGTATTCGCTTCCTGGATTGCCCAAACCGACGATGAGTTTCATATGGAGTATGAGCGAAACGCGAAACTCGTAACTCAAAACGTCGACAGAATTCGCATTACGAGTTTCGTGTTTCGCATCACTGCGGCTTCACCAGTTTATTTTTTGCACGAATGCGGATGGGTGTTCCAGTGAAATCAAATTTTTCACGAAGACGATTCTCGACGTAGCGGACAAATGCTTCTGGCATTGGTTCTTTGCCACGGGTCACGAGTGCAAACGTCGGTGGTTCGGCACCGGTTTGTTTCATGCTGTAGATATACGGACGGCTTGGGCCCTTTGCTTTGGAACCAGAAATAACTTGGCGAAAGAAACGGTCGAGTTGGCCGTCGGTGAGCTGTGTTTCCCAACGCGCTTTGACGGTCTCGGCGTCATCAAACAATTGTTCGACGCGGGTGCCGTATTTTGCCGAGATAAAACGCGAAGGTGCGAAACGGAAAAAGGGGAGATCGTTTCTGACCCCGGCTTCCATTTGTGTCAGGGTATGCGGCGTCTTTTTTGATAAAGCATCCCATTTATTCATGACGATGATGACTGCTTTGCCGGATGATTCAGCGAGGCCAGCGAGGGTTCGGTCTTGCGAACTCACACGCAATGTCGCGTCGAGCACCAAAAAGAGGACGTCGGCACGTTCGATCGCTTTTGTGGTACGTTCAACGCCCGCGGCTTCGAGCTCAGGAGCGGAGCGTTGTCGCCGTCGCAAACCGACTGTATCAATCAAAAGATATTGGCGATCTTTATAGGTAAGCACAGTGTCTTGCGGTTCGCGGGTGGTGCCGGGGAGCGGCGAGACGATGGCCCGCTCTTCTTTGCAGAGCATGTTCACGAGAGAAGATTTTCCCACATTCGGACGACCAATGATGGCAATTCTTGTCTGTGGTGCAGCCACGGGCGGTGCTTCGATGCCCAACTTTTCAAGAACGATGTCCAACAAGTCGCCGACACCGGTCCCGTTTTTTGCAGAGACTGCATGCACTGCCCCAAGGCGGAATTTAGACCACAACGCATCATGGGCATTGGCGCGGATGCGTGGGTTGTCGGCTTTGTTGCCGACAAGCAGCACTGGTGTTTTGCTTTTGGCTAGCACTCGGGCGAGCGCTTGGTCTTGTGGTAGCGCCCCGGCAACAAGGTCGACGATACAAAGGATGATATCCGCTTCTTCTATGGCGTATTCTGCTTGGCGGACTACATTTTTTTCGAGCTTGTCAGCATTACCTACGTCCAAACCACCCGTATCCACAAATTGGATCGGGACGCCGCGCCACAAACAAATACCGTAATTGCGATCGCGGGTGGTTCCTGCTATGGAGGAGACAATTGCGCGATCGTCCTCAAGGAGCTTATTGAACAACGTGGATTTTCCAACGTTGGTCCTCCCGATCAGGGCAACGGTTGGTCGGGAAATGCGGCGGGAGATCATAAGAGGTAAAACAAAAGCGGACAGGAGAATACGTTCCTATAGCACGTGGCGACGAGATGTGCAACTCTTTCAGCCTTGTTTCTTACGTTTATTTTCCAAGAAGTGCGGCACTGCTTTGGCCAAGGATCACCAAGAATTGGGCAGAAGATGCTCCTCCTTGCGGTGTTGGTGTTTGCGCGGTGAGTGCTGGCGGTAAGGTTTTCTCTGCGAACCATTCTGGAAGCGTCACGGAAACGTCGGCATCAAGCAGTGTTCGCAAGGTGCCAAGTTCTTTCGAACGCGCGCCGCCAGTCAGGTCGTAAATCACCGTCCGTTCGTATGCGGTGCTTTCGGCATTGCTGATACGCGAGGCAATGAAGCCATGGGTGCGGATGGCGTTTGCGGCTTTTGTAGCAAAGCCTGCAAGTGTGGTGCCGTTTTGTATTTCCACCAGGGTGTTGTATTGCGGAGTGCTTGGTTTTTCTGTGGTTGGTGTCGGAAGGAGAGAGGTCTCTGTTGCGGAAGGAGCTTGTTTAAAAATGTCGGCGACCAAAGTGCGTACTTCGTCGTACTTGTTGTTTGCGGGAACGAGCATGTAGGCCGTGCAGGTTGTGCAGACATGCAAGACACCGTTCGCCTCTGGTTCCAAGGTTCGGTGGATCATCGCATCCGGGTTGATGTCCCGCGCGATGCCGGCGAATTGGAGGATCTCTTGGCTGCTGATGTTGGTTTGGACATGCGCAGCCACAATGCTGAACAAACGGCCGACTTTCCCTGGGTTCGTGAGTACGCCCGAGGTGAGCAGTTCTTCTTTGAGCGCGGTCAGAATTTTTTGTTGGCGCTTGCTGCGTGCGAAGTCGCTGCCTTCGCCGTTCGATCCGTGGCGCGAGCGGGCGTATATCAACGCGCGGTCACCGTTGAGTTGCTGCCAGCCTTCTTTAAAGGAGACAATTTGGTAGAGATTGTGTGGTGCCGGGTATTCGCTGTCCGTAAAAGAACGGTCGACGTGTACTAAGACGCCATCCAGTTCATCCACCACATTGGTAAAGCCGGCGAAGTCGACGCGGACATAATAAGGGATGTCTATATTGAAGAGCTTGCCAATCGCATCTGCAGTTGTCCGGCCGCCGGTGCCTGGGGCATTGGCTTCGGCGTAGGCATTCACGGCATTGATCTTGCGAAAACCATAGCCAGGAATCTCGACTGCAAGGTCGCGGGGAATCGAGAGGAGCGCCAATTGTTTGGTCGAGGGTTTGTAGGAAAGGAGGATGATGGTGTCGGTGAGCTGCGGGCCATCATGACCTTGGCCGCCAATGCCGAGCAGAAGGATATTGACTCGATCGCCGGTCTCTCCCGTGAGATTACGTTCGCCGGCGAGGAATAATTTGCCCACGCCATGCCAGAGCAAAGGTGGGGAGAATTCAGCAAGGATCGGCGCGATTTCTTCTTTGTGTGTTGCGGCGGATGCAGTGAAGAGGCCAGAGACACAAAGGATTGCCGCAAAAAGAAGTGCGCGTCCAATCCGTCGCCGCTTCCAGTGTGGGCTGGTGGCGGAGACTGGCGCGAGCAGATTCATTTTGAGAGGTTCCCGCATAGTGAGCGACTATAGTATAGCAGAAGAAGGAAAAGGGACAGCGTGAAAGGGGTATACTCCGACGTTCCCTTTTCGACTTCTTTCACTCTGCATGCCTTTGTCATCCTCGCGAAGGCGGGGATCCAGCGGGTCGGCAGCGATATCGCCCGACGTTCCTTTTTGGCGAATCCCAAAAGGAACCGAAAAAGGATTTTGGGGCCGGGAGAACTCGCTCAGCACTCCACCAGACGCTTCGTTAGATCGCTCAAACAGGCTCGCGCCCCCAAACCCCATATCGATCGTAAAGAAACAATGTTCCCTGAGTGTAGTCGACCCCGAAGGGGACCCTTTGGGTAGGGCTATTTCTTTTTTTTCCACGCAGTTAATTTTCCAGCGGCAATCTCTAAGGGGTCGGCGCGGCGGAGGGTGGCGAGGTGGGGGCGAGTCAGCAAAGGATAGTGACGAACTTCAGAAAGCAATTGGGGGATGTACCATACGTCTTCCTCACTAGTCATCCAGCCTTTTTTGTCGAAACGTGCGAGGTTGACTGGTGCGCTGTACGAACGCAGAGTCTTGCGGCCGATCGGGTCGGTGTATTCGTGGAAGAAGGAGAGTGCGAGTTCGCGGATGGTGCGGAAAATCGGTTCGCGGTAGCGCAGGACGCTGTGATTGGTTTTTGAAATAGCACCCCACAATCCGTGGCGACGAAAGACCGTAATGACATGATCTTGATCGTGCGGCGCGGCTGTCAGATCGACAACAAGCGGCTGCTCACCTTGGATGCGAAGTGCGAGTGCAGCTAGCATCGCGCCTTCCATGCAATGGGCACGGCGTTCGCGCAAGACGCGACGCGGCGACAAGCACGTGTCTCCTTCTGGTTCAAAATTGATCGGCAACGTTTCCAAAAAATCCTGGATGGCCCATGGCGTCCGGAGTTTTTTGAGAAGACTGTATTCGCCTGGCGTTAGGTTGAAGGGAGTGGGCATGTGGTATCTGAAACATATGCAGTATAACGTGTTGTGAAGAAAAGAGTGTAACAAAAAACACCCCGCGTTCTGCGGGGTGTTTTTGGTGGACGCACCAAGGATCGAACTTGGGACCTCACGAATGTGAATCGTGCGCTCTAACCAGCTGAGCTATGCGTCCGTGTAAACGCTCGTATTTTGTAGCGCGAGTGTAGCATATTGCCTATTGCTGTCCAATACCTTGACGCGGTACGGCGGTATTGCTACCGTACCTATCGTCAGGACGAGCTACTTGCTAGGCTCGTCCTTTTTTTTGAAATGCACAACGCGTAGCGAAACGCGAAACTTGTAACACGAAACGCCGACATCGACTGGATTCGAGTTACGCGTTTCGCGTTTTGCTAACAATTCGCATTATACGTTTCGTATTTTGCACACCCTATGTCTTCCCCCATTGCTCAAGCGATGAAACAAATTTGCGACGAAAAAGGCCTTTCCTATGAGGCGGTTTTGGAAACTGTCGAAGCGGCTCTTGCTGCAGCCTTCCGTAAGGATTTTGGTGAGAAAAACCAGAACACCCGCGTCGAGTTTGATCCAGAAACCGGTGGTTCCCGGGCATTTGATGTGAAGAGCGTTGTCTCTGATGATTTTGTTACCGAAGCCTTGAAAGAAATGGAGGCGCTCGAAGCGGCTCGTGCGGCCGGGGAAATCGTGACTGAAGAGCAGGTGAAATTGGTGCGCACCGAACAAGCGATTGCCGAATCAAAGCCAGGTGCACTCGTCGCCTCCGGCGAACCGACCGACGAAATAAAATACAATCCAAAATTGCACATCGCTCTTTCCGAAGCTCGCGTGCTCAAGCCGGATGCGCAAATTGATGAAGAGTTGAAAATCGAACTGCCCATCCCAGCTGCTTATGGCCGCATGGCTGCGCAGACTGCAAAGCAAGTGATCATCCAGCGCTTGCGCGAAGCCGAGCGCTCCCGCGTCTTTGAAGAATACAAAGGCAAACAAGGCGAGATGCTTTCGGGGATGGTGCAGCGCCGCGAAGGACGCGTCGTGCTTGTTGATTTGGATCGCGTCACTGGCATCTTGCTCCCAGAAGATCAGATGCCAAACGAACCGTACAACGCCGGCGACCGTGTCAAAGTCTTCGTCTATTCGGTGCAAATGGGATCGAAGGGCCCAGAAATTCTTGTCTCCCGCACCCACCCAGACATGATCCGCAGCTTGTTCATGACCGAAATCCCTGAAGTTGCTTCGGGTGCCGTGCTCATCCACGCCATTGCCCGCGACCCTTCTGCCCGCGCCAAAGTCGCCGTCTCTTCGACGCAAGAAAACGTCGATCCTATTGGTTCCTGCATTGGTCAGCGCGGTTCGCGTATTCAGACAGTGATTGCTGAATTGAGCGGTGAGAAAATTGATATCATTGAATGGAACGAAGACCCGGGTATTTTTGTCACCAACGCGCTTTCGCCAGCCAAGCCGACGAAAGTAGAGGTGGATCGCGAGACAAAAGTGGCATCCGTTTCGATTGCCTCCGACCAACTTTCGCTGGCGATCGGCCGCGGCGGCCAGAATGTCCGTTTGGCAGCACGCCTGACTGGCTGGAAGATTAACATTGTCGAAGCTGCTAGCGTTCCGAAAGAGGTTGCGGTAGTGGAAGAAGCTCCAGTCGAAGTCACAACCGAAGAAGTGGTTGCTGCTCCAGAAAAGACTGAGGAGAAGAGCGAAGAATAAAAACGAAAAGGGAAATATTTTTCTTTGCGAGGAGCCGCACGACGAAGCAATCCTCGGTCGACGTCGCGAAGGTTGTCACGAGCCAAAGGCTACCCTTGGGGTTCGCCCAGCGCTCCTCGCAATGACAATCGTTGGTCGCCTATATTTTTAAAAAAACGTTCTTCAAAACTTATGGCAGTCTTTGGCCTCATTCTCAAAACCATCTTCTACGCGCCGATCTACAACGCCCTGATTTTTCTGTACAACGTTTTGCCGGGGCATGATATTGGTATCGCGATTATCTTGTTGACTGCCGCCATTCGTTTGTTGACACTGCCACTCAACTCGAAGAGCTTGCGTTCACAGAAAGTCCTCCAAGAGTTGCAACCCAAGTTGAAGGAATTGCAGATCAAATACAAGGATGACAAAGAAGGTTTGGCGAAACAGACCATGGCGTTGTACGCCGAACAGAAGGTGAATCCGTTCGCGTCGTGTTTGCCACTCTTACTCCAGCTGCCGTTTCTGATCGCGTTCTACCAAGTGCTGCGGAATGCACTGGAGTCCAAAGGGTTCGATGTGTTGTATCCGTTTGTTCAAAACCCAGGAAACATCAATGCACTTTCGTTCGGCATCATCAATCTCGCGAATCCATTGTGGATGCTGGCATTGGTCGCTGGTGCATCGCAATTCTGGCAAGCGCACATGCTGAGTACCAACTCCTCGCCAAAGCCACAGACAGATGGCGCCAAGGACGAAGACATGATGGCGATGATGAACAAGCAGATGAAGTACATGATGCCGGTGATGACTACTGTCATTGCCTGGAAGCTCCCAGCTGGCCTCGCGCTGTACTGGATCACCACAAACCTTCTCGCCGTCGCTCAGCAATGGTGGTTGTTTCATAAGAAGCAAAACAGTACAGTGACTCTGACACCGGGTGTATAGTGACGAATGATTGACATCGACTATGCGCATCGACTCTCGTGATCTCCAAGGACTTCCGGTCGTGACTCAATCTGGGCAGCGGCTTGGCAAAGTGTTGTCTTTTGAGGTGGATATCGAATCGCATGCGATCATGTCGTATGCGGTTGGGCCGCGGAACTGGTCGGCACCATTTGCGGTCGGGAGATCCGTGGCACAATATTTGATCGCCCCTGCCCAAGTCCTCTCGATTACTTCTGAAGTCATGACCGTGCAGGACGGCTTGATCGCCGAACGTGCCGAAGAGACCCGCACCTCTGCTTCTGCGCTGCCGACCATTTCATCTGTTGCCTCACGCAGCCAAGAATAGATGTCGCGTAACCCGAAACGTGTAACGCGTAACGTTTCGAAACACAAAACGCGTAACGCGAATCCTGTCAGCGTTTTGTGTTACGCGTTTCGCGTTTTGCGACTATGTCCTCCCTTGCTCAGGCCATCCTCCGTACCGTGTGTTTTGCAGATGTCCTTGATGCGGCGCTGACGCCGATTGAGATTGTCCGGTGGTTAGGTGTTGATCAAAAAATTCCTGCGTCGCTTGCCGATGTCACGCGCGCACTGGCTGAAGATGATGACGTACGATCCGTCCTTTTTTCGAAGGACGGATTCGTTTGTTTGCGGCACCGGGCTGCACTCATCCCAGAACGGTTGGAACGTTTGGCTATTGCCGAAGAAAAATGGGTAATTGCGTTGCGGGCCATGCGACGTCTGCGTCATATTCCTTGGCTCCGGCTTGCTGCAGTCTGTAACACGGTCGCCATGGGCTTGCCGCGGCGGGGGAGCGATATTGATGTCTTCCTTGTTGCTGTGCCACACCGCTTGTGGTTCGTCCGTTTGCTTGCGCATGGGTTGCTTCTTCTCGAAGCGCGAACGCGGCGTGGTGGACGCATCAAAGACACCATCTGTTTGAGTTTTTCTATAACCACCCATGCACTCGCGTTGGCACCGCTTGCAAAGATGCCAGAGGATCCGTATTTACATATTTGGTTGCGCACACTGGTACCCGTTATTGATATTGATGAAACGTACGCAGCATTGTTGCGGGCAAATCCGAGATTTGTTGACGGCTCTCGCGGGATCCTTCCTGCAGCGACCCATAGCTACGGCCTTTCGTGGTTTGCAAAAGCAGCCGAACGCATGTGTCCGGAGTCGGTTGCCTTGTGGCTGAATCAGTTTGCTCGTCGTGTGCAACATCCGCGTATTATGCGAAACGCGAAAAGTCGTCTCCATGCCGAAGGGACGGACGTGGTTGTGACCGACGACCTACTTAAATTCCATGAAGAGGACAAACGCGAGGCGATCCGCGCCGCGTTCCACGTTCGAACAACGCGTTATGGCGTCTAATCTTTCTGGCACTGCCGAGCGGCATGCAGTGAGCGCATTGTTCGACCATCCATCGAACAGTAAAAAAATTGCTGCATTGCTCGCGTTGTTGCCGCAAGAAAAACCGCTGCGTGTCTTTGATGCCGGATGCGGTGACGGACGTTTGGCCGCAGATTGCAAAGGACGAGGTTGGAGTGTTTCTGGGATGGATGCGCATGCCGAAGGAGTTGCGGTTGCACGAACGAACGGCGTCGATGCACTGGTCGGTGATATAGAAGCGGTCTGGCCAGTTGCAGACGACACGCAGGACGTTGTCTTATTGCTGGATGTTTTAGAGCACTTGGTCGATCCGACGCACGCGCTTCATGAAGCACACCGCATTCTTTCTCCGGATGGCCACTGTATAGTTGCTTTTCCAAACCATTTTGATGTGCGGCAGCGTTTGCATATGCTATTTGGTGGCGGGATCGTGCATTGGTCGCATCAAAAATACAAAGATGCGGAAGCGGCAACGTATGGGCATGTGCGTTTTTTGCAACGCGAAGAGTTGGAACAGCTTTTTCATGAGACGGGTTTTTCCATCGTCGCCTGGCAATGGAATTTCATGGGCGGTGGGATCGTCCCGCGACGCTTCACACCAACTGCAGTGCGGATATTTCTGACGCGCCGGTTTCCAAATCTTTTTTCCGGGAAGTTTGTTGCACTGCTCAAGAAGACGGAAAAGAAAGAAATGCTCAAACCAAAAATCGTGACGCTGTCTGAAACACCAGAAGGACTATGATGGCAAACATCCGCAATTGGGGAACAGTACTGCTCGTATTCCTGCTGCCGTGGCAAGCACGCTGGATTGTCGTCCAGGGAATCCATCCGATCTACGGGACACCACTTGAATGGCTAACGCTTTCTTTTTTTGCGACCGAAGCAATCATTGCACTGCTGCTTTTCCTTTCCTTTTTTGACCGGACGTTTTGGCAGCGTATTCGCAGTATCATTCCTCGACGATTCCTGTGGTTGCTTCTGGTTTTTCTTGCATGGGTTTGGATAAGCGTTGTTTGGTCTCATGACAGCAACATTGCAATGCAGCGCGCCGCGCAACTTTCGTTGGTAGTTGGTGCATTGTTTCTTTTTCTCGGTTCAGAACAACCACGCCGTCTCCAGTGGTCGTTTCTTGTCTCCCTGGCCTGCCAAAGCTTGATTGGTCTTGCGCAAGTTGCGAGCGGATCGTCGTTTGCTTCGACGGTGCTTGGTATTGCCGAGCATGCTGCGGCAACAGGAACCGCTTCGGTCGTCGAAAGTGCAACGGGGCGCTTGCTCCGCGCCTACGGCACATTTCCGCACCCCAACATGTTTGGCGGCGCACTTGCCGTTGGATCGTTGCTTGCATTGCTGATGTATCGCGATGCTGCAGGTCGTCAAAGACAGATACTCGCGGTCTTGTTTAGCATCTGCTTGCTCGGACTATTCGTCTCTTTTTCTCGCGGTGCATGGATCGCGTTTGCTGTCGGCTTCATTTGCTTGTGCTTGTCATTGCGAAGGAAGGCGTCCGGCCTGACTGCCGCAATCTTCGAGAGGACATTACCGAAGATTGCCACGTCGTCCCAGACGGACTCCTCGCAAAGACAAAAAAAGAGAGCGCGGAGAAAAGCAATCCTTCCTCTGCTGCTTGCACTCACCCCAACACTTCTCGCGGTGATCACCCTCTATTCGTTCGTTCTAACGCGCACTTCTGCACAGGGGCGGTTGGAAACGCGATCAACGACGGAACGGGTTGGATCGTTGGTTGATGGTCTCGTCGTGTTTCTTGGTCATCCGCTGACAGGCGTGGGAGTTGGACAGATCAATCCAGATGTTTACGCCTCAAGCGCGATTGCAACAGAACCTGCTCATCTTGTTCCATTGCAGATTGCAGTGGAGCTCGGCGTGATCGGTCTCGCATTGTTTGTCTATGGTTGGATGAGCGTCTTGTTTTTTGTTCGAAGAAACAACGCAGCGCTCGCATTGTTTTTTACGCTCTCCGTTCTGGTTCTTTTTGACCACTACCTGTGGACATTATGGGGAGGAAATGTGCTTGCGGTGTTTGGGATGTTTTGGTGTTTTTTGCTTGCCACGAAGTCGGTCCCTCCCCTTGGAGCAAGGGAGGTTAGGAATTGACAAAATTGTCATTTTTTGCTATTCTTTCGTGTTCCTTGAAAAGGTTTTTTCGTTTCCGTCTGCCCGAACTGCGTTCCGAATACGTTCGGAGGGTGCTTCGGGTACGATGGAAGATGGTGCGTACGGTCTCCTGCACACTGCGGGATATCTGTGCAAGCCAGAAACAATGAGGAGATAACGATGGGAAGTCCGATGCGTTCGCCGGGCGGACCGGTTGACATACTACAGCTCGCGGAGCTCATGGGGCTTTGCGTCCCGGATGGCCCGATCGGCCACACCGAGATGGAGGAAATCCTTCGGCGGTATCGTGGACGGCAGGAGGAAGGATCGGTGTCGGTCACCCCCGTCGACATCGTCCAGTGGAAACCGTGGTACACGATCACGGCGCTCGACGAGCGGGTCGCTTGTATCGAGAGGCTGGAAAACAAGCTCGGCCATTACGTGCGGAGCAGACTCGTAAACGTCACGGTGGCTGCGGAGTCTCGTGAGATCACACTCGCGCGCGGGACACTGGCGCAGCTTGGATTCACCGAGAATCCGATGACCAAGCAGTTTCTCGGCGACGCCAATCGGCTCGCACGCTATGGCCTCGAGCTGCTTCCTGCGGAGGCCGGCCTCTGCCTGCGCGATGCCTACCAAGATCAGCCGTTGTGGGAGTCTCTCTGGGTCGGCATGGATCCGATTCTCGACTCCGGTGCCGTTCCGGGCGTCTTCCGCGTGGATCACGGTGCTGACGGGCGGTGGTTGGACAGCAGCAGCGCGAGGCCTCGGAAGCGGTGGTTTCTCCAGAGTGAGTGGGTGTTCGCGGTCGCCAGCAAGTAGCCCTTTGGTCTTGGATCCTTGGATATCGTATGCCCTTGGAACCTTGGCCCTTGGACGACCAGTGGAACGCAGTGAGAGGCCTCGTTTCCCGCCAACGTTTTTGCGACAAGCAGAAGCG
>CALRHY010000005.1 GCA_943359495.1 Candidatus Uhrbacteria bacterium RIFOXYB12_FULL_58_10 | reverse complement strand
CAATAACGTGATGGCCGAGCAGGCGGCGGACCGGACGCCGGTGTCACCTGGCGATGTTGTTGAATGGAAGTTTATCAACTTGAAGATGGACGATAGTGTTGTCCAGACGTAACTATGGAGATCCTGATTGCCACTGCCCTGATTTTTTTCGCGGTCGCCTTGCGTCTCCTACCGCACGCGCCGAATTTTGCGCCGATCGCTGCAGTCGCACTTTTTGCTGGCGCAGTCTTGCCGCGTCGCTGGTCTTTGGTCATTCCGTTTGGTGCGATGCTGCTTTCTGATGCGATCATTGGTTTCTATCAAGTGCCGGTGATGATTTCGGTTTACGCTGCTTTTGCACTGACTGTCTTGTTTAGTTGGTGGTCGCGGCAACAAAAAGAGCGAGCAGTGAGCACGCTTGGAGCAAGCTTATTTGGTTCCATTGCCTTTTTTCTTTTAACCAATGCCGCAGTCTGGCGCTGGGGCGGCTTGTATCCACTGACCATGGCTGGTCTCCTTCAATCTTACGCGCTCGGCGTCCCGTTTTTTCGGAACACATTGGCGAGTGATTTGTTCTATATGACGGTCCTCTTTGGTTCGTATACTGCTGTCACATGGGTGGTACGGCACCGACATTGGTTGCGGGATCGGCAGATGTTACGCAGCCCTCGATAAGAATAAAAAAATCTCTCGGTAGCGAGAGATTTTTTTATTCTAAGCTCGTCCTGCTTTTCTATATGCTAATCCTGAAAGAATCAGGATCAAAGTAATGATCGTCTGGGAAACAATACAAATGGGGCAGAATGCGCGGAGCCACCAGACTTCGATCCAGGTGAGATAGGCGGAAAAAAGAAATCCGCCAAGCGTCAGGAGGAAGAGGTTACGTGTGTCACTTCGTTGTTGTGTGTTGTTGGCCCACAGCGCTGCGCCGAAAATGGTGATGTAGCCGATAAGCCCGATAATCGCTACGGGCACGCCAGCAATTTCGGAGAAGACACTTTTGTTGACGATGTCACACGAGATTCTTCCGCCCCAATTACAGACGCCGGTACCTGTCGGCCCGAAGTGTTGGACGATGCCATAGATCGCATCTGCCGCGCCAATAATCGTAAGGGCGGCGGTTGCGCGAAAGAGATTTCGCATAGTCTAGTTCGTGGCTGGGAGGGCGCAGCCTGACAATTCTGCAAGTGCAGTCATCTCGATTTCGCCCTCTGTCCGTTTGTCGCCAGGGCCAATCCAAGTGGGGAATCCGGTGATGTTTTTTTCTTTGCAGGCCGGCATCAGCTCCTTGCTGCCAGGGATCGCACATTCCACGTAAGGCAGATATTTCGCTGACTTGCCGAATCGTTTTTTTTGTTCCACGCAGTGAGGGCACCAGTAGGCGCCGTAAAAGCCTAAGCCTTTTTCGCCAAGGCATTTGGCGAAATCATCATATTTCCCTGGCGTACTCGCGTCTTTCCACCAGAGATAGCCGCCACCAACGACCACCAAGAGTATAACCACGACGCCGATTAATGCTTTGGGAAGTTTCATAAAGAAGGTCAACAAGAATTCGTGGTCACAGTATGGCATTCCAAGACGGGGAGAGCAATTGTGCTAAAATACAAAAGGTATGGCAGTGACGAACCGCACGGTGATAAAAATTTTTTGGCAACACACGCTTCGCTACAAGTGGCGCGTGCTTCTTATTGTCCTCGGTGTCATGGTTGCGAATGGTGCAGAAGCGGTTGCACCATGGTTTTTGAAGGATTTTTTTGATGTCCTTAGTGGAAGTGTGTCGAATGCTGGCGCCGGTCGTCCGGAAAACATCCTTTTTTCTCTGCTCGGTATCTGGGTGGTGAGCTGGTTCGCGTGGCGCTCTGCGGGTTTTATCATCAGTGATTTTCAGCCGCGCGTGATGCGGGATTTGCAGCAGACAGGTTTTTCCTACCTGTTGAAACACTCCTATAGCTTTTTTTCTGACACATTTGCCGGAGCATTGGTTCGTAAAGTGCGTCGTTTAAGTGATGCCTACGAACGGGTAACGGATGAATTTCTTTTTCACCTCCTTGTGGTCGCCGTCTTCTTAGTAGGGACGATGATCGGTCTGTTTTTCCAGCGGCCTGTTCTTGCTCTTATTTTTTCCCTTTGGGTCGTTTTATTTTTGCTGTTAAATTATTTCGGGTCACTCTGGAAATTAAAACTGGATATTTTGCGTGCAGCATCTGACTCCGAAGTGACGGGGACGCTCTCGGATACTATTGGAAATAGTGTCAACGTCCAGTTGTTTACCGGAAACAAGGAGGAGGAACAGCGTTTTGCGGGTGTGACCGCAGTCTATCGACGTTTGTTGACGCGCAGCTGGAGCCGCGGGGAGGTGATGTTTAGCATCCAAGGAATACTGATGATCGCGATCCAATTTTTCTTGTTGTGGTACAGCCTCGGGTTGTGGCGTCAGGGGGTATTTAGCGTGGGAGATTTGGTGTTGATTCAAACCTATCTGGCAGTCGTGTTTTCAAAATTGTGGGATATTGGCCGCTCCTTCCGTAATATTTTTGAGGGATTCGCTGATGCCCGCGAAATGGTGGAAATTTTGGAAACGCCGTACGACATTCAGGATCGTCGTGGTGCAAAAGAGCTGGTGGTGAAGCGCGGCGCGATTGTTTTTGACAAAGTCGATTTTCATTTTCATCAAACCCGTCCCGTTTTCACCAACTTTTCCCTTGCGATTCGCGCGCACGAAAAAATCGCGGTCGTTGGCCCTTCTGGTGCGGGAAAATCGACTTTGACCAGGCTCCTTTTCCGTTTCTATGACGTGGCTGGCGGCCACATTATGATTGACGGCCAGGATGTTGCGCGGGTGACCCTCGATAGTTTGCGTCGCAATGTTGCATTGGTGCCGCAGGATCCGATTTTGTTCCATCGTTCATTGATGGACAACATCCGTTATGGAAGACGTAATGCGACAGAAAAAGAAGTCATTACTGCTGCCAAAAAAGCGCATTGCCATGAATTTATTTCGCAGCTCCCACAGGGTTATGCAACGTTTGTCGGCGAGCGGGGAGTGAAGTTATCCGGCGGCGAACGTCAACGCGTTGCCATTGCTCGCGCTATCGTCAAAAATGCACCGATCCTCGTCCTCGATGAAGCGACCTCAAGTCTTGACTCTGAATCTGAACTGCTTATTCAAGACGCGCTTCGTGAATTGATGCGCAATAAGACAGCTATTGCTATTGCCCACCGACTCTCAACGATTATGCAGATGGATCGGATCATCGTTGTGGAAGAAGGTAAAATGGTTGCCAGTGGGACGCATGTGGAGTTATTGAAGAGTGATGGGACGTATCGCAAACTGTGGGACATCCAAGCAGGCGGATTCTTGGCGGAATAGCATCAGCAATCAATAACAAAAAACCACCGCAAGAACGGTGGTTTTTTTGTTGTCTTCATCACTTGGTCGGGCTAGTGGGACTCGAACCCACGGCCTCTTCGTCCCGAACGAAGCGCGCTACCAACTGCGCCATAGCCCGGCCAAATGTTCAAGAGCGCCGGTAGTGTAACAGGGGACATGGTGAGAAACAAGGGTTTGGCTAGAATCTGTTATACTATAGGTAGATTTACTACCATCCCCGCGCAGGCGGGGATCCACGATGTCGGTCACAATACTGACGGTCGCCGACATTCTGTTGGCGAATCCCAAAAGAACCAAAAAGATTTTGGGGTCGGGAGAACTCGCTCAACGCTCCGCCAGACGCTTCGCTAGATCGCTCAAACAGGGCTCGCGCCCCCAAACCCCATTATCGATCGACCAGAAAGAGGAATTGAAAAGATTATAATGTTCTGAGGTTTTTGCGTTCTCTATGGTCGCCGCCCCTTCTCCAGTGCTGTCCGCGACCACCCTCCCCGTTGTTCCGCTCAAAGGGTTGGTCATGTTCCCAAAAATTTCTGTTCCGCTTCTTTTGTCAGACCAAAAAGCTGCAGCCGCAGTTGACGCTGCCATGGCCGGCGACCACACAGCGCTTTTTTTAGGGCTGCAAAATGAAAAGGCACAGCCTGTTACTGCAAAAGATTTTTTTTCTGTTGGTACGGTCTGCAAAATTGTTGAGATCCAAAAGCAACCCGACGGCAGCCTGCGGTTGACGATTGAAGGAATCGATCGCGTTCGCGTCCAGTCGTTTGTTGCCGAAGAGCCATTCTTTCGCGCAGAAACAGCACCGTTTCCTACACCGCAGGAACCAAAGTCCGAGCAGGTGGAAGCGTTGATGTATTCGATCGTCAATGAGTTTAAAGAAGCGGTTAATAATGGTGCGCCTGTGCCATTTGATGTACTGCTCGTCGTGATGAACTTGAATGATCCATGGCAGCTCGCAGACCTCGTTGCTTTGAATATAGATTTTCGCATCGAAGAAAAACAACAGGTGCTGGAAGCAGCAACGTGTACGGAAAAACTGGAACGCGTTGCCACTGCATTAGCGCGGCAACTCAAGGTGTTGAAGCTTTCGAAAAAATTACAGGATGATACTGGTAAAGAATTGGGGAAGATAGAAAAGGAGATGTATTTGCGCGAACAGCTAAAATCAATCGAACATGAACTCGGGGTCTTGGGCGGTAAATCAGAGACAGAAGATCTGCGAACGAAAATCGAGGCAGCGGGCATGACGTCGGAGATCAAGGCGATTGCGGATAAGGAATTGGCGAGGATGCAGGGGATGCCTTCTTTTTCTCCGGAGGTTTCGTATATTCGAACGTATCTTGACTGGTTGGTCAGTTTGCCTTGGAGTAAAAAAACGGACAGCAAAATCGACGTCACTGCGGCGCGGCGTGTTTTGGACGAGGATCATTATGGTTTGGAAAAAGTGAAGGAGCGTGTTTTGGAATATCTTGCCGTACAAAAATTGGTCGGAAGAATCCGCGGGCCGATTTTGTGTTTTGGTGGGCCACCGGGAACGGGAAAAACTTCGATTGGTAAATCTATTGCCCGGGCGTTGGGGAGGAAATTTATCCGTATCTCGCTCGGTGGGGTTCGTGATGAAGCAGAAATTCGTGGATTCCGTCGGACGTATGTCGGCGCACTGCCAGGCCGCATCATCCAAGGGATTGCTCAGGCGGGGACGCGAAACCCCGTCTTCATGTTGGATGAGATAGATAAACTTGCCTCTGATTTCAAAGGCGATCCTTCTTCTGCGTTGCTTGAAGCGCTTGATCCTGAACAAAATACGGCGTTCAGCGATCATTATCTCGAAGCACCGTTCGATCTTTCGGACGTGTTGTTTTTGACCACGGCAAATGTTCTTGATGCGATTCCTCCAGCGCTCCGCGACCGCATGGAAGTCATTGAGTTCATGGGGTATACCGAAGCGGAAAAAGAACACATTGCACAAAAACACTTGCTGCCAAAAGTCTTGGAGATGCATGGGTTGACCGCAAAATCTTTTTCACTTACCGCACCAGCGTTGCGGGCCATCATCCATTCATATACGCGAGAAGCAGGGGTGCGTAATTTAGAACGTCAGCTTGCCGCGGTCTGTCGCAAGGTGGCAAAGCATGTGGCTACCGGGTCGCGAAAACGGACAGCGGTTGGTGTGAGTGATCTCAAGTTGTATCTCGGCATGCCGATGTTTCATCACGCTGCGGCAGAAAAGCGCGGCGAAGTCGGTGTAGTGAACGGGCTTGCGTGGACAGAAGCAGGTGGAGAAATTCTGACCCTCGAAGCGGCAAAGATGCCAGGCAGCGGACAGCTGACCGTGACCGGAAATCTTGGGCAAGTCATGCAAGAATCGGCCCGTGCAGCATATTCGTTTGCGCGATCCTATGCGCGCATCAACGGCGTCAAGGAACCGTTTTATCGGACCATGGATATTCACGTGCACGTCCCCGCAGGTGCCATCCCAAAAGACGGTCCATCGGCAGGCGCCGCAATGGCAACAGCACTCATTTCTTTGTTGACGGACACGCCAGTCAAAAAAGGGGTGGCGATGACCGGCGAGGTGACCTTGCGCGGCCGCGTCCTTGGCATTGGTGGATTGAAAGAAAAGGTGCTCGCTGCGCACAGTGCTGGTATACGCACGGTCATCATTCCTGCAGAAAACAAAAAAGACCTTGAGGAAGTGCCACGTGAAATTCGTAAAACACTGCGTTTTGTGACCGCGGAAACGATGCAGGACGTCCTCGCAGTGGCACTTGGACCAAAGAAAAAACGAAACTAAATATATGACGCACGCTGCTCCAGTACACCGGACGCACGCCTGGGATCCTGTCTTTCTTTGGACAGCCGTGGGCTTCGTGCTGTTTGGGATTTTGATGTTGTCGTCGGCATCGGGCCCGAGCGCGTATGCAAAATTTGGCGACAGCTTTTGGTTCGTCAAACATCAATTGCTGTTTGGTTTAGCTCCCGGAATCGTCGCGCTTCTTTTCTTTGCCCGGCTCGATTATCATCGTTTGCAGCGCTGTGCAAAAGTCTGCCTCGTTGCTTCGTTTGTGTTGCTTCTTGCCGTTTTTTTGCCAGGTATCGGTGCTGCGTGGGGGACATCGCAAAGCTGGATTCACCTTTTTGGTTTTTCTCTTCAGCCTGCGGAAATCGTGAAATTAACCTTCCTGATTTTTTTGGCGACTTGGTTGGATCAACGCGGTGAAGAGGGGGTTCGTGATACGAACACCGGCCTGTTTCCTTTTCTTACTCTTGTTGGTGCGGTGGCGTTTTTGTTGATCCTTCAGCCGGATGTCGGCGGCATGTCGATTATTGTCGGGACATCCTTGTTGCTCTATTTTTTAAGCGGTGCAAAAGCCTCGCACCTTGTTGGAATTGCCGCTGCTGGGTTTGCTGGGCTCTTTGTCTTAATCAAAGCAGCACCGTATCGTACGGCTCGGTTCACGACGTTTTTGCATCCGGAATTGGATCCGCGCGGCATTGGTTACCACATTAACCAAGCATTGCTCGCGATCGGTTCAGGTGGGTTCTTCGGGCTCGGGTTCGGCCATTCACGCCAGAAATTTCTGTACTTACCGGAAGTGGAAGGGGATTCGATTTTTGCCATCATTGCCGAGGAATTGGGCTTCGTCCTTATGCTGGCATTTGTTGCAGCCATCCTCTTTTTTCTGTTTCGCGGCTACAAGATAGCGCGTCATGCCCCGGATCGCTTCGGTCAACTGCTTGGTGGCGGTATCATGTGCTGGCTCGGGCTGCAAACTTTTGTGAACATCGCGGGGATGCTGTCGCTCATGCCGCTTACTGGTCTCACCCTTCCGTTTGTTTCTTACGGCGGCACTTCTTTGATGATGAACCTTGCAGCAATTGGCGTGATGCTTAATATTTCAAAGGCAAGTAACGCATAAGTATGCGCATTCTTTTTCTTGGCGGAGGGACGCTTGGCCCAGTAACGCCGCTCATTGCAGTGTGGGAAGAGATGGTGCGTCGCAATGGTGTGGAGGCGCATCATGCATTGTTTGCTGGAACGCGACATGGGCCTGAGCGGGCGATTGTGACGGAGGCACACATACCGTTTGTTGCTGTTGTCGCCGCAAAGTTCGATCGGTTTCTCTCTTTGCGTCTCCTTGCCGCACCGTTCGTTTTTGTTTGGTCACTCGGCGCGGCGCTGCGGATCTGTCTGCGTTTCCGTCCGGACGTCATGCTTTCTGCAGGTGGCTATGTTGCCGTACCGTTTGCATACGTAGCCCGATTGTTGCAGGTCCCGGTCGTCCTCCATCAAATGGATCTCACTCCCGGACTCACCAACCGTTTGCTTGCGCCACATGCCGCCGCGGTTACTGTCGCTGTTCCAGAACTCGTCGCTTTCTTCCTCGTACCAAACGTGACTGTTACCGGCATTCCAGTCCGTCGTGCGGTTGCTGATGTTCTCGAACACGACATTTCTGTACTCGCCACTGCAGAACATCGTTTTGCTATCACAGACCGCGGTTATCCAGTGCTGCTCATTATGGGCGGAGGGACGGGCGCGTTGCAGATCAATACGTGGGTGGCGGAAACGATTTCTGAACTCCTTGAGCATTGCGTGGTGATTCATGTGACGGGCCGAGGAAAGGCTGCCGCACCAATCGTTCATCAGCGCTACATCCCTATGGAGCTGTTGTCTTCTCAGGATTTGACACTGGCGTATGCAGTTGCGGATTTTGTCGTTTCGCGCGCTGGAATGGGAGCGATCGCGGAGTTGGTTGCAACAGAAATTCCATTTCTGCTTGTCCCAATGCCTGATTCGCCACAAGAAGAAAACGCCCACTTTTTTTCGCGTCGCGCCAATATTCCGGTGTTAGAAAAAGAAACAACTGCAATGCAATTCCGCGACATCGTTCTTAAATACCTTCGCGATCCGCGTGCTTGGCCTGGATCCATGGAACGGCTACGGACAACACTTCCAGCAAATGCAGCTGCTCATGTTGCTGGGATTGTGCGAGAAGTGGCGGAGAAAAAGAAATAGATTTTTTGTTGTTTTTTCGCGACCAACGATGCCCTTAGGGGGTTTGGGGGACGGCGACTGTTTGAGCTTCAAAATAAAATATATTGTCATTGCGAGGAGTCCGTCGGGGACGAACCAAAAGGGTACCCTTTGGGTCGCGTAATCCAGTCGGGGTCGGACGATATCGTCGTTCCGAATCGTGGATTGCCACGTCGCCAGGCGCTCCTCGCAATGACAGTAAGGGCTTTTGGGATTAGCCAAAAGAATGTCGGAGCGAGGCAGGGGCCACAAATGAGCCAGAAGGCCACTCTTGCCGAGGTCGAAACTCTTTGCTATCCTCAATGCACTTCCGCAGGAACGCGGCATGCTCCGTGACTCGGTAGCTCAGTTGGTAGAGCAGCGGCCTTTTAAGCCGTGGGTCGTGGGTTCGATCCCCACCCGAGTCACCACCCTGACTCGAAGCGCGAAACGCGTAACGCGGATCCTGTAGAATCGGCGTTTCGCGTTACACGTTTCGAGATTCACGTATCTCCGCGCCCGTAGCTCAATTGGATAGAGCGCAGCCCTGCGAAGGCTGAGGTCAGACGTTCGAATCGTCTCGGGCGCACCACAAAACACCACTTATTGAGTGGTGTTTTGTTTTAGGCCTGGGCCGTGACAGAGAGTGCTCCTTTGTGTATATTGAATAAAATAACTCATTTCTTCTTATGCGCCCCTTATTTGTCGGAGGTCTGGCCGTGCTGTTCGCAGCAGGGTTTTTTGTTTCTGTGTTGCCGGTCCGCGCCGTGTCGGATAAGAGTTTGGTGAAGGCGCAAGGAAGTGCAACGGTATATTTTGTGTATCAAGGGAAGCGCTACGGCTTTCCAGGTGAAAAGATTTTTTGGAGTTGGTATTCAGATTTTTCTTCCGTCATTTCTGTGACCCCAAGTGAACTTGCGCAATACGGACTTGCGGGAAATGTAACGTTTAAGCCCGGCACACTCATCAAGCTTTCTTCTGATCCAAAAGTCTACGCTATTTCTCGGTACGGAATTTTACATTGGGTCACGTCTGAGGCGATTGCAAAATCGATTTTTGGCACGGATTGGAATAAAAAGATGTTTGATTTGTCCGACGCATTTTTTGCGCATTACACTGTCGGCCAAGACGTGACGACGGTTGCGCAGTTTTCCCTTGCGCTTGAACAAGGGCTTACGGGGATTGAGCAGAATCTTCCGGGGCAGAACAATGCTGGAAACACCAACACCAATGCACCAACGAATACAAACACAAATACGATCCCTTCATCAAATAGTATTACCAACACTACAGTGAATATTCCTGTTCCGCCCGTTGTACCACCACCAGTTGCAAATAATAATGTTCAAAAAGTCGGCACGTGCCAGATCTATCCTGCAGACAACACATGGAACACCGATATTTCTGCGTACCCAATACATGCAAAATCTGCTACCTGGATTGCGGCGATCACACCGACCTTTACCTTTCATCCTGGATTCACAATCCCGTACGATATCGTCGACAGCAGCGTGACGCCGTTTGTGAGCACGTTTTGTAGCACCGCTCCAGGGACAAGCTATTGTTTCAATAGTGACCTCAGTGTGAATGGTGGTCCTGGAAGCATGCCAATCCCTTCGACTGCTCACGTTCAAGGTGGCCCGAATGGCACAACGGACCGTCATGTTGTCGTGATTGATACACATGATTGCAAAGAGTACGAAATCTATCGCGCATTTCCCCGCGCGAATGGCGATTGGGACGGTGTGTCTGGTGGTATTTTTGATCTGACGACCAATGTTCCTCGAACATTTAAAAAGCCGGCGACAACCGCGGGGAACATGCCATTGTATCCTGGGATGGTGAAATTTGCAGAAGTACAAGCAGGACAAATCAACCACGCACTGTCCATGTCCATTGATGCGATGCAGATGCAAAACGCGGCGATTGCACCAGCAACAGGATACGCATCTATTGCACCAAATCCAACAGACCCGAACTTGATCCCCATGGGTGCGCGGTTTCGTTTGAAAGCAAGTTATGACATTTCATGGCTTAAACCATGGCCGCAAGCGTACGTTATGGCAAAGGCTATGCAACAATATGGTTTGGTCATCGGTGATGGGGAGGGCGCGAGTGTCAATGGTGTATGGCAAGGAAATTCAGGTACGTTTAATGGTGAATCCAATCCAGGCTGGATCTACTGGCCGGATATCTTCAAGTTAAAACAGATCCCAGCAAGCGCACTTGAAGTGGTTGATACTGGCCAGCCGTTACAGTACTAGAAACAAAATACACTACCCACTTTTTGGGTGGTGTATTTGCAGAAAAGGTATCCCTATGACTCCCTCCCGCCTTTTTTCTCTAAGGATTTTTATCATCGCGGCGCAAAGCCAGAAACATGTCGCTTGAGTTCGACTCCGGTTGTTGCAGCTGCGTGGATCGTATTTTTTCCATACCGTTCATGAATTGCATCAATTGCAGCTAAGACGCGCTTCCGTTGGGTTTCTTCGTTCCAGATAGATGCTTGGGAACCACGGACACGCAGGTCTCCGAGATGGACACCTAAAAGTCTGCAGGGGCGGTGGAGGAGCGGAAGAAGGAGTGTCCAGGCGGCATGGAAAAGTGTGAGGGGATCGTCGGCTGCTTCTCCCAAGCGACCTTGTGCACCGTGGAACGTAAAGTCTGCGTATCGAACGGTGACGCTGATGGTGCTTGCGAGAAACAATTCCGCTCGCATGCGGTGCGTGGCTTTTTCGACCAGTGCAAAAAATGTTTTCCGCAGCGCATCAATGTCGGCGCTGTCTTTCGGGAGCGTATAGGAATTCCCAAAAGATTTTGATGGCGGCGGGGTGGCAATAACTGGAGATGGATCCTCGCCTTGGCCAAGCAGCCAGAGACGCAAGCCAGTGCTTGAACCAAAGATACTGGTGAGGATTGGCAGCTGTGCGTAGTGGAGATCAAGCAGTGTGTGAATGTGATGTGCAGCCAAACGTCGTCGTGTTCTTTCTGCAATGCCAAGAAAATCTGTCAGTTCAGAGAAGGCGAAAAGAACAGGTAGGTCTTTTTTTGTCAACCAGACAAATCCATCCGGTTTTTGCATATCGCTCCCGAGTTTTGCGAGAAGTTTATTTGGTGCGACACCAATCGAACAGGTAATGTGTGCCCCAATCTCTTTAGCAATATCTGCTTTCACACGTAGTGCTAACGAACGGACACCGCCCCATCGATCTGCCCAGGCCGTAACATCTAAGAATGCTTCATCTATAGAAAAGAGCTCAACACAGTCGGTGTAGCGTTGAAAAATACCGAGAAAACGTTCAGCGATGTGCTCATACAGATGTGGGTCGCCCGCGATGATCTCCATGTCCGGACAGCGAGCCAGTGCTTCTCGCGTGCTCATTGCCGTCTTCACTCCACGTTTTTTTGCGGTTTGCGATGCAGCGGCGATAATACTCCGTGTCCCAGGTTTTCCGCCAATCCCGATTGCTTTGTTCCGAAGAAAAGGGTTTGCCTGCTGCGCAACGCTGGCAAAGTATGCGTTCATGTCGATATGAAAAATGGTGCGCATAGATTTTTAAAATATCGTCTTGTCTCCTTCTTTAGTACTCCTACATATTTGTCATCCCCTTGAAGAAGGGGATCCACGATGTCGGTCTCGAGTTGCCGACATTCTTTTGGCGAATCCCAAAAGAACCAAAAAGATTTTGGGGGATGGCGAAACTCGATTATGTATGCGCCCTCCGCGAGTTCTTTCTTTGAAAGTCGTATAAAGAACAACAGTCTCTACATTCTGTCACAAGGCTGAGTAAGCAACTGGCTCCGGGCAGAACCAAGGAGCTCAAACAGTCGCCGTCCCCCAAACCCCCTAACGGCATCGGTGGAAAGACCTTTATGGTGTATACGTTTCTACCATGCGCCATTGTAATGTTTCTGTGTCGAGACGGAGTTTCCAGGCTTGGGCGGCGTTCGAAACGTGAAAGTAGAAAAATTGGGTACGACCCTTCCGTTCGGTGTGGACGAGGTGGACACGAGCGATGTCGTAGAGTTGGCTGCCACAACGGAATTTCCAGGGTTTTACTTGACCATCAGCAAATGTCGCGAGAACAGAAATGGGTTCGTCAGTAATCGTCTGCATATGCGTGATGGAGTAAGGGCGTAGGAGAGTGGGAGCGACCGCGTGCTTATGCACGCATACGCAAGGCAGAGTGAGTGAAGAGGATTTTTTGTCGGCGGGCGAGGAGGCGGTCGTAGAAGGCGCTGAAGTTTTTTGCGGCGCGGTTGGTTGTGCCGTTGCGTTCTTGAGCGCGTTGGATGCGCTTGGTATTGGGGACGAGATGCGTGCGCATCTTGGGGCGAAGCGTGGGCATGGAGAGGATCTCGAATGTGGTCGTCATATGTTTTGAGAATGAATGAAGTAGAGAATGGAGAATTTTTTGAGAGGAGTCTGGTTGTTCTGTGTCGCTTCAACGGTGGAGGAGAATAAGCATAAGATTTTTAGACAATGAAAAACATGCCGTACGGTGGAAGACCGATGGGGGGTTGTTATGATACGAAACTCGAAACGTGTAATGCAGGGCGTTGCAAATCACGAAACTCGTAACACGAAACGCCGACTCCGACTGGATGCGCGTTACGCATTTCGCGTTTCGAGACGCTCGGCGTTTCGAGTTTCGCGTACAACAGCGGCGTCTCTAGAATTTGCGGATCACTGCGCGGACGATTCCTTGGATTTGGACATCTGCTCCGTGGAAATACATTGGTTGCATTTCGTGGTTGGCTGGCTGGAGACGGATGCGATCTTTTTCTTTATAGAAGCGTTTCAATGTTGCGTGGGTGTCTTCGATGAGCGCGACGACCACATCGCCATTTTTTGGGACCGGACTGCGTTCGATGACGACGTAATCTCCGTCAAAGATGCCGTCTTCGATCATGGAGCGTCCTTGGACTTTGAGAACAAATGATTCATCGCTGTCGCGGACAAAGGAGGTCGGCACGGCAATCGTTTCGTTTTGCGCGACTGCTTCGATGGGTTCACCTGCCGTGATCAGTCCCATGAGCGGGAGGAGTACGGCGCGAGCGCTTTCGACCAGTCCTTCGGCAACGGTGATCGGTGAACCTTCTTCGTTTGCTTCGAGATAGCCTTTTTCACGGAGCCGTTGGACGTGTTCGTGGACGGTTGCTGGAGAGGAGAGGCCGAGTGCGGTGGCGATTTCGCGGTGCGATGGAGTGTAATTACGTTCGCGGATGATCTTCAGGATGTAATCCAGAATTTCGCGTTGTTTTTTTGTGAGGGTATCCATCATAGGGTTGGTGAGGTGATGAGCGTCGCTCTCGATAAGACAAGTATCTACCGAACAAAAACCGAACGCAAGAGGGGAGGGTGGGGATAAGTAATTTTTGATGAATTCATTGGTTTTTAACGACGTTGTCCGACATTCTTTTGGCGAATCCCAAAACACCCCTTTGTCCTGAGCAAGGCCGAAGGAATGGTTTGGGTCGTCCGTGTGCAAACACAAACGTGCAGATGATCACAAAGTTACGCGTGGTGTCGCAAGCTTCTTCTGCGAGGGGACGACAGAGGAGGTTGTAAACAGCCTCTTAGGCTCGATGTACTCTTCGAGCAAGTATCGCAAATATGATGCCTGCCGCGAAAAAAATGACAGCTAGGAAGAGCGGGTAAAAACGCGGGTTTCCCATCGTAAATTGCCAGAGAGTAGGATAGAACTCGTTCATGTCTTGTCTTACGAAACCAAAGACATTCTGCATCTGGTTGAAATCAAGGGAATGCCGTGTAAGAAGACTCGGCGCATGAATGAGGAGATGACCAACCATCTTTTCGAATCGATAGAAGAATATCCAATGAATAGCCAGTAAGAAACTAAAGACACTGGTAACGAGGAAGAGGGTAAATTTATCTAATTTCATATGGGTTATTTTAAGATGAGGAACTTATATAAGATAAATATTGTGAATCACTGCAGACCAGATAGAAAATATGAGCAGTATCAGAAGCAGCATCGCTATGCCTAAAATGATTAGTCTGTAGCGTACTCGCTTATTTCTCTCTTTCATACTGAGAACTTGTTGGTTTTTCTCTTCAATCTTTCCTGTTAAAGCGATGAGAGTAATATCTTCTCCCTCCATTTGCATCTGCTCAGAAATCGTATGAGCTTCAGGAACAATGCACCATAGAACAAGATAAAGAATGATGCCCAATCCTGTCACAAGAGTTAACAAAACGAAGGACACTCGTACGATCGTGCTATCGGTCCCAATGTACGCAGCTAATCCTGAAGCAACACCTCCGAGTACTTTATCCTGAGGGTTACGATAAAGCTTTTTAATGGATTTTTTTGTTTCAGCCGTGTGAGTGGATATTGGTATAGGGGCAGAATTTTGTATATCTTCTACGGTTCCCATGCTTTGTATGACCTCCATTACTATTTGAGAATCTATCACTTTTTTTCCTCTTTCTTCGGAAATTTCCCAGAGATATTCAGCAATTCTGTTTTCGATATCTTGCATAATTTCAGTGGCACCCGCATGTGTATGGAAGTACTGTTGAATGGAATGCAGATATTCACTAAGTGCTTGGGACGCTTTTTCTTCAAGCACAAACAGAGAACCGTTTAAATGTATTTGAGTAGTCCTCATGTTTTTAGAGTAATGAGTTAATTGATTTTTCTAAATTTTTCCAATGAGTTGCCAGCTGTTCTGAAAGTTCAATACCTTTCTGAGTGATGCTGAAATATTTTCGAGGAGGTCCCGCCTTTGATTCTTCCCAGATATAGGTCAGAAGACCCTCATCCTTGAGACGATTAAGAAGCGGATATGCCGTTCCATCCACTACGATCAGGTCAATACTCTTCAATTCCTTGAGGAGATCAGAAACGTACATTTTTTCTTTCTTACGTATCAGTAGAAGAATACAGAATTCGAGCGTCCCTCTTCTCATCTGAGCCGAAGTATTCTGTAAGAGATGGGTATTTGGAGAATTTTGCATGGTTTTTTGTCATGAGCTCTATGTCTTTATATCACATAGTATTATGTTATGCAAGGTACCTCTGTATTTCAAGATACCAGACCATAATTTTAGGCTCAAAATAATTTATGGGTTCACGGCTCAGGGTCATCGCATAGGGTCTTCATATTGACTTTTTCTTCTTTTCGTACTATATTTTTCAGTCGTTTGCTGTGGCAAAGCCGAAAGGTCGAGCCTGCCCGTGGTGGGTAAACAGCAGCGTACGCCGTGACGATATCCGCAAGGATCAGGTCACAAAAAAAGAGGGGTGACATGGGTACTTTGGAAGCTGAACTCGCTCGCTATGATCGACTCTCGTACATCGCATTTCGCGATGCCTGGGTGAACGCAGGTGGGACGAGAGCGGATATGGAAGGGCTTATCGAGGACAAGCCGGCGATGTCCCGCTTCATCGCTCACCGTCAGGGTCGGATCGTGCCGGCGGCGGCGGCGGAAGTCATCGTTGACTGCGATGCGCCGCTTGCTGTCGTCAACGACCTGGAGCTCCTTCCGGAGGAGGAACAGATCCAGAGTAGATTCCGTGGGAAATTTCGTCTCAACCAGCACGCAATCGCCCTCTACCTCGCGGAAGGGCAGTGCAACGGTGGCTTCCTGATAGGGATGGATCTCGCACTCGCGCTTGAAGGCCAGCTGGTCCTTCCTGATCCGGTGCTCGACGCACTGCTTCTGTACCCCGAGCTCATCCCCGAAACGTGCAAGGGTAAGGACCTCTTTTTCTGGGGTACCAAGCGCCGCGGCGCGGACCGCTGCCTGCACGTCCGGTATCTCCGCTGCCAGGGTAGATCCTGGGGCTGGAGCTCCTATTGGCTCGGCAGCGACTGGGGCTCCAGTCGCCCCTCCGCGGTTTCCACAAGCTGATCCCACAGGACGTCGGAAAAGTCGGTCGCTCGATCGCCGAGGCTCTGCGCATCACACGCGAGCCTCTTTTTTATTCTTTGATCGTCTCTTTTGACGCCCCTTCCACTTCCCACTACAATACGTCATACGATAGCCGCACCTCTGTGCGGTCTCTGATATTTCCCATGCCTCCTCTTCCAGAATCCGCTGTACGTCCTCGGCAGCATCGCGCGATTTTTGTGCTCCTGGCGATCGCACTTTCTTTTGGCGCTGGCTTTGGCTTGGGGCAAGGGAAAACAGTATCAACAGGAAACGTGGTTCAAGCAGGGCAGGGAGATGTGCCGGATGGCGCGCCGAAGGATCTTTCGAAGGATGTTGATTTTCATCTTTTCTGGGCCGTCTGGAATCGGGTGAAAACGCATTATGTGAAACAGCCGGTCGCAGACACGGATCTTTTTCAAGGCGCACTCGAAGGGATGGTTGCAGCGCTGGACGATCCGTACTCGGTCTATTTTAAGCCGCAGCTTGCAGAAGAATTCTCGAAAGATCTCGCAGGAACATTTGAAGGCATTGGTGCAGAAATTGGGAGCAAGGGAGGTGTTGTGACTATTATTGCCCCACTGCCAGAAACGCCGGCGAGTAAGGCGGGGTTGCGGGCGGGTGATAAAATCCTTTTGATTGGTGACCGTTCAACTGCTGGAATGGCCGTGGATGAAGCGGTCAATTTGATCCGCGGCAAAGGAGGAACCATTGTTTCGCTTACCTTG
>CALRHY010000004.1 GCA_943359495.1 Candidatus Uhrbacteria bacterium RIFOXYB12_FULL_58_10 | reverse complement strand
GAACTTCTTCTTAGAAAACCGCTACCGAGAGTGTTGAAGAAATCTTTCCAAACCAACGCAGGCATCGGTAAGATGAAGATCCTTCGTTCCCTCCCTTCGAGGGTCTGAGGACACCCTCAGGGTCTCGAAGACAGGAAGACAAAATTTTTACAGACGAAACTACTTGGTTAGTTCTACTCCTTTCCAAAACGCTACATAATTACGGATTTCTTTTGCGGCATCTTTTGGTTCCGGGTAATACCAGGCCGCATCCGGATTCCGTTCGTCATTCACTATAATGTGGTAATACGATGCCTCGCCTTTCCATGGGCAGGTGCTGTGCGTTGGGCTGGTGAGGAAATATTCTTTTCTGACGGATTCTGCTGGGAAATAATAGTTCCCTTCAATAATAATCGTCTCGTCACTCTCAGCAATGACGACATGGTTCCAAGTTGCTTTCATAAAAAAACTATTGAGTAGTAAACCTCTTTTCATAGTACTTTATTGCAGTGCACCTCGTCGATCGATGCCCCTAGGGGGTTTGGGGGACGGCGACTGTTTGAGCTCCTTGGTTCTGCCCAGAGCCAGTTGCTCAATCAACCTTGTGACAAACTGTAGAGCATATTGTTCTTTCTAAGACTCTCAAAGAAAGAACTCGCGGAGGGCGCATGCATAGTCCGAGTTTCGCCATCCACCAAAATCTTTTTGATTCTTTTGGGATTCGCCAAAAGAATGTCGGATATCGGACCCAGGAGTCATTAGTGTATTTTTATAAGGACTATTGACGTCTTCCCCCTTCTTTTGTATCCTATAGCCACAATAAAATAGCCACAGACAGCGGCCGCCGCGTAAAAGCCTTTGAGGCTCACGCGACTCAATCAGCCGCCGAGGCGCATCTTCGAGGATGGGGTAAAGGGTTTTGATGAATCTTTTCCTCTGTCACTCGACAGAAACGTCTGTGGCCACAAGCTGCAGGCGTTTTCTATTAAAGGTCGCAAGGGAAATTCCTTGAATCAGAAAGAGTTTTTGATCTATGCCAAAAACACGTCAACAAAAAGAGGTGACGGTGCAGGAATTGTCTGCGTTGCTCAAGACCGCGAAGTCGCTGGTGTTCGCTTCGTACGAGAAACTGCCAGTCAAAGAAATCGAAACGCTGCGGCGGAATGCACGCGAACAGGGCGTCGCCTACGCTGTCGCGAAGAAAACGTTGTTGGCCCGCGCCATGCGCGACGCCGGCTATACCGTGGATCCAAAAAGCTTCGCCGGAAACTTTGCAACATTGCTGGGTATTACCGACGAAGTTGCGCCAGCAAAATTGGTCGCCGCATTCGCCAAAGATCATGAGGCGATGAAGATTGTCGGTGGTGTCCTCGAAAACAAAGCGATGGATACGGCAGCGGTTGTCGCGCTCGCCAAACTTCCAAGCAAACAGCAGCTGCTCGGCCAATTGGTTGGGACGCTCCAGGCACCGATCAGTGGATTTGCGACGGTCCTCGCAGGCAACCTGCGTGGCCTCGTGACTGCATTGTCGGCAATCAAAGAAGCAAAAGCATAACCCCACATTCCTATGTCAGAGATGAAAGATGTTGTCGTCCCAGAAAAGTTCCAATCGCTCGTTTCTTCGATCGAAAAGATGTCGGTGCTTGATCTTGCAGAGCTCGTGAAATTGCTCGAAGACAAGTTCGGCGTCTCCGCATCCGCTCCTGCTATGATGATGGCAGCAGCCCCAGCAGCCGTTGGTGCAGCAGAGGAAGAGAAGACCTCTTTCAATGTTGAGCTCACCGAAGCCGGTGCAAACAAGATCGCTGTCATTAAAGTGCTTCGCGAACTCACTGGTCTTGGTTTGAAAGAAGCCAAAGATCTCGTGGACGCAGCACCGAAGATGGTGAAAGAAGGTGCCGACAAAGCAGCAGCCGAAGAAATGAAGAAGAAAATCGAAGACGCAGGCGGCAAGGCCGTCTTGAAGTAAAACGAAAAAATCCGCTCCGACCTGTGTCGGAGCGGATTTTGTTTTCCCTTATTCTGGTATGGGGACTTGGAACACCGCCTTCGTTGTTAGAAGCAACAACATTTTATTTGCGCTGTCTATTGCGACATCGCGAAGGTCATTGACTGGGCCACCGCTGAGCTGTGCGCGCAGGCTCCCGTCTTTGTTGATGATAAGGATGCGCTTGCTCCCGTCGTCAAAAGTGATGAGTGGGTCTGTTTCTGCGCCGAGCCAAATGCGTGCGAGATGCTGCGGTGAGGGGTCGAATGGTTTGAGTGAAAAGTGTTGATCTTCACCAGCAAGGTATTTGTGGATGGTGCTGCTGGTGCTGATCCAGACCGCGGTATCGATTGCGATGTCGGTTCCGTCGGTAATCGTTGGGTTCTTCAATGCTGCAGTGTCAATGTTCCAGGTATTGCCGTTGCGGGTCCCACGATAGACTTGGTTCGCTGCAGGGACCAGTGTGTAGGCTCGTTCTTTCCAAAGCGTTATTGCGACAATGGGTGATTTGGTTGGCAGGTTTAAGACAGAGTGGATAGTCTGTGTGGCGACGCGTTCCGTGAAATCAGTACCAGCGAAGAAGAGAAGACCGCGGCTTCCCAGGAAGGCTCGTTCCACCGTTCCAGATGGGAGGAATGGTGTAGTTGCAATGTTCAAGGATTTTTTTGTCTTATCCCAATTCCACGCGCCACCTTCGTCTGAGACGACAGTGATCAGGGTTTTGCCAGAAAAAAGCGTCGTACCGGCCCCGGCATCTACAGGAAGGGAGAAGAGTGGTGTGGTGTCTTGGATACTGATGTGGTGGCGCAGTTTTTCGCGATCGGATTCGATCTGCGCAAGAAGATCGCTGGCTGTTTTTCGTTGGGCATCGGTTTGTTGTGGTAGGGCACGTGTTGCGGCTTCGGCATCGACCAGTTGTTGCCATGCCGCCGTTTCGTTTTTGTAGATCATGCTTGCTTCAGCTGCATCACGCTGCGTTTGTATGGCTGCGACCGCTTGGTTGTAGCCGGCAATTGTTGCATCTTGTCGCTGTGACCGTAGCAGGAAACGCAAGCCTTCGCCGAAGAGGAGGACAAAAAGTACCCCAGCAATGCACAAGATTTTTGAGCGCGTCGGTAGGTTGTTCCACCAGGCGAGGGTGCGGTCAGGTAGGGATTTCCAGCGCCGACGCATGCCGCCGCGGGCCGACGGTTCTCGGACAAAAGCAACTATTCCTTTGAGCGCTCCAGGTATTGTCCGCACTCCATGCAGTAACGCTTTGCCAAGGAGAACCGCTCCCTTGCGCGAAGAAGCGGCGACGATTGGGCCGTAGGTACTGAGTATGTTCGGCTTCTTCACCACTTCTGTTTTTGGCGTGGCAGAAGTTTGTCGTCGAAAAATTGCCGGCGATGTTGCCGGGCGGACGGCGTCTGTTGGTGGTGGCCCAACAATGATTCCGGAAAGGGGGATGGATGGCGGGACGTCGCCGAGGAGTTCGAGTATCCGTGTGCGGGCATCCCGTGCGGGAAGCGTGGAAAGGACTCGTGTGAGATGCGGGAGGGCGAGGTAATTAAATAAACCGGACACGGTCACGAGGAGTGTGTCGTTCGGTTTCAAGGTTCCGGAAACAATGGTGCGGAAAAGCGTACGGGTGTCTGTACCGGCAGTTTCTTTTTCCAAAAGGCGCCGCGGTTGTTGGCCTTCTTCTGGGCGCAGAAGAAAAGCATCGACTGCTCCGTGTCCGGTCAGAAACAGATCGTGCTCAACGATCATTCCAAAAAGTGCGTCCGGCAGCGGTTCGGAGGGGACAGTGCCGCTCGCCGCGAGTTCGGCGTAGCCGCGGTTCACCGCAAGAAGGATAGCTTCAAACTTTCCTTCCAGACCACTGGCAAGTGTTCGCTTGTTGAGCGTCTCGATATTACGGATGGCGTTTCGAATCAGACTGGCAAGCGTGGCGGTCGTATCTGTGCCATCGCTTCGGAGGATACCAAAAACGCGCGCGTCTGCAGGGAGCCCAGGGCAGGGGAGCTCAAAGACGCGCTCTGTGGGTGACTGCGGATTTCCTCCGCGGGAAAATAATTCTAAACGAAATGCCGCACGGTCTGGCATAGTCCTCCGTTGTTGACCTTTTGTCCGTTCAATCATTATACTGGACGTATCCAAGGAATACCATTGGTATACGCACCTCTGTATACTGGTGTTCGCTTTTGCACCACATTGCGGTGCCCTTTACCCAACATGCCTCTTACGCGATCCGGCCTTGAACACCTGTTTGGTTCAGATACCCGCCTCAAGCTACTGCGGATTTTTTTGCATAACCCTTCCGCATCTTTTTTTGTCCGCGAGCTCGTCCGCCGTTTGGGGACTCAGATCCACGCAGTTCGCCGTGAACTGATGAACCTCGAAAAGTTTGGTTTGATTCACGAAGCAAAAACACCTCCAGGGAACCCAACTGAGGAGGCGGTTCGCGGCCCGGAAAGTCAGCGGAAATATTATCAGGTGGATACCAAACATTTGCTGTACCAAGAGTTAAAAGCCTTGATCGTGAAATCCGACCTTTTGACGCAAGAGGATTTGGTGCACCGCTTGAAAGCCGCTGGTACCGTCACGATGCTGATTCTGACTGGACGGTTTGTTGGCAACCCAGCCGGATCCACGGATATGTTGGTGGTCGGGCTGGTCAACAAACGGACGTTGCAAGAACTGGTGATGCAATGCGAAAAAGAGTTCGGGCACGAGGTGAATTATACCGTCCTGACACCGCGCGAGTTCCGTTACCGTAAAGAGGTGACCGATCGTTTCTTGTACGAAATTTTGGAAGGGAAGAAAATCGTGCTCTTGGATACGGAGACGAAAGGCGCAGTATGAGCCGAAGCGTGCCGAAAAAAAACGTTCCGTCTCGGTCTGAACCCATCCTTATGATTCGCATGAATGGACGGGAGATAGGTGTTTCTCTCGTCTCGCAGAATGGTGTGCAGAGCGAACAAATGATTGGTGATCATCAAGAATTGCTCCGGACGATTGCTCTGCTTGTGGGGGAGAGGGCAACGCTGGTACGCCCACGGGCTATGTTGGTCGCAGGAAGTGCCGAACGTTTTTCTGATAGCCGCAGTGTTGCGACGATCGCCAATACCCTGGCGTTTGCTTGGGATATCCCAATCGCGGTCACGGTGCGGTTGCCGGCAGTCTTGAACGAAAAAACCTTGAAGCCAATTTTTTCTCGAAAACAGTCGGCTATTCGCGTCCGTTACAGCGGCAAACCGCATATCACTATTCAAAGAAAAAAACAGGCCCAAGTATCGCAGTCCTTCAAAAAAACCGTTGACGCACGTCCATGAGCACTCGCACACTACAGCAGCAGCGGATTTATCGGTTGTTTGAAATTTTTCCTGGTGCATCGGTCTGGATCGCTGTAGTGCTCGCTGTTGTTCTTTCCTTTGTCGCTCCGGTCGTCGCTATCATTTTTATTTTGCTGTTCGATCTCCTGTGGTGTTTTCGAGTGGTTCTTTTTGTTTTTTATCTAGCAATTGCTTGGCGCCAATTCCGCAAAACATCCTCTATAGATTGGGAAGCGCGGTTGAAGACATTTCCTGACGCCAAAACGTTATTCCATGTCGTGATGCTGCCAACATATACTGAAGATATTTCTGTCATCCGTGCAACGTTGGCGAGCCTCCGCACGGTTCGTTTCCCACTCTCACAAATGCTGATTGTCCTTGCGGGTGAGGAACGGGATGGTGATCGATTTTTGGCGAACGCAGAAGTCATTCAAAAAGAATTCGCAGGCGTCTTTGGGGCCTTGCTTTGTACCATCCATCCAAAAAATCTCCCCGAAGAAATTCCTGGGAAAGGGTCTAACATGAACTGGGCCGGTCATCGCCTTCAGGAATACCTGGACGAACAAGGGATCGCATATCCGCACGTTGTCGTGTCTGCTTTTGATATTGATACGATTGTCCATCCGCAATACTTCGCCTATCTTTCGTATCTGTATCTGACGAGTCCGGAGCCGACACGTGCGAGCTATCAACCGATCGCTTTGTACGCCAATAATATCTGGGAGTCACCGGCAGCGGTGCGGGTCGGTGCATTTGGGACTACCTTTTGGATCATGGCCGAGTTGGCACGCCGCGACCATACGATTACCTTTTCCTCACATTCGATGCCGATGCAGGCGTTGGTCGACGTTGGTTTTTGGGAGAAGGATATTGTCACAGAAGATTCGCGGATTTTCCACCAGTGTCTCCGGAAATATCATGGCAAGTACCGGGTGATCCCGATGTATCTGCCCGTCTCGATGGATACGGTTGGCGTTGGTGGCTACATTGAAAGTTTGGGACGCCTCTATAAGCAGGTGCGCCGTTGGGCTTGGTCTGTGGAACACTTCCCATACTTATTGTGGTACTTTGCTCGTGATGCGGAAACGCCACTGTGGATCCGTATACGTCTGATCTGGAAAGAGTGGGAAGGCCGTTTTTCTTGGGCAACCGCGCCAGTCATTATGTTCTTGATGGGACGCTTGCCTTTGTATGTTGCCAGTCAACAAGGATCCGAACTCGCTCTGATTACCCAGGCGCCATTCGTTCTTCAGTGGTTGATGCGTATTGCCATGGTCGGTGTCTTGGCATCGGCGCTGCTTTCGTTTGCGCTCCTTCCGCCGCGGCCAAAACATGCGCCGCGCTGGGCTCCGCTCGTGATGGTGTTGCAGTGGCTGCTCGTGCCGATCACCTTCGTCGTGTTTGGTTCTATCCCGGCGTTGGATGCGCAGACCCGGCTCATGCTCGGGAAATATCTTGGTTTTAATGTGAGCGCAAAGCGCAGCTTTAGCAAAACACGAAACGTGTAACGCGAAACGCTGACAACCGACAGGATTCGAGTTACGCGTTTCGTGTTTTGCGCAATCTCTATGGCAAAAGTCTCTCTCCACATCGTCAGTTGGAATAGCATGCGGTTTTTGCCGGATGCGTTGCAGAGTATTGCTGCACAAACATTCCGCGACATCCAAGTGATCGTTGTCGACAACGCTTCAACGGATGGGGTGGAAGAATATATTCGTGCGCATCATCCAGAAGTGATCTTTCTCCGCAATTTCAAGAATCTCGGATTTGCCAAGGCGCACAACCAAGCAATCGAGTTGGCGCGGTCGATCTGGGCCAAACAGGAATCGTCGTCAGAAGAGCGCTTTGTTCTGGTTACGAATCCGGATATTATTTTGACGCCGACGTATCTTGAGACTCTTCTTGCGTCGACTGCCACACATCCGGAGGCGGCAAGTTTTGGTGGGACGCTGTTCAAGATTTTTGAAAAACAGGATGGCGAATTTAGTGATGCGGTCCGCTCCACCATGATCGACACCACTGGGATCAAATTGTTTCGTACCGGTCGTATCGTCGAACGTGGTGCTGGTGAGCAAGAACATGGGCAATACGCAGTCGCTGGCGAGGTTTTCGGATTTTCCGGTGCGCTCGGATTGTATCGTATTGCCGCGCTCGAAGATGTACGCCTCAACGACGAGTATTTCGACAACCGCTTCTTTGCTTACAAAGAAGACATCGACCTTGCCTGGCGTTTGCGGCTGCGTGGTTGGCAAGCTTGGTTTGTCCCCGAAGGAAAGGCCTACCATTACCGCGGCGCATATGGCACGGAGAAACGAAAATTCCGTCAAGCGTGGAAGGAGCGGCACACAAAATCAAAAATTGTCAATCGGTTATCCTACCGCAACCATTTTTGGTTGCTCCTGAAGAACCTGGACATGGGCACCTTTTTCCTGTACGGTTTGTGGCTCCTTCCCTATGAGTTTTTGAAATTTTGGTACGTCTTGTTCTTGGAGCAGGGGACGCTCGAGGCGGTGAAAGAAGGGCTTGCTGGCGTGCCGGAAATGTTGCACAAACGCCGTCTGATCCAGCGTGGAAGAAAAGTGAAAAGCAAGGAAATGCGCAAGTGGTTTGTCTAACGTCTCCCCACGTTTCGCATTACGCGTTTCGTGTTTCGCTCTCTTATGACTCTCTCCATCATCATCCTTAATTTCCGAACGAAGAACCTGCTCAGGGAATGTTTGCGGGGGATTCGGATTGTGAAGCCGGCGCTGGCGTTTGAGGTGATTGTGGTAGACAATGCATCTGGAGATGGTTCTGCAGAGATGGTGATTGCCGAATTCCCGGAAGTGCGGCTGATCCGTGCCGAACGTAATCTCGGCTACGCGGGTGGAAACAACCTCGGTATGAAAGCGGCGGTTGGGAAGTATGTGATGATCATCAACCCTGATATTCTCGTTGCACCTGGTTCGTTCGAGACGCTCGTCACATTCATGGATGCGCATCCGGATGTCGGCATCGCTGGGCCACAACTGTTGAATCCGGACGGCACTGTGCAGCAATCCTGCTATCGTTTTCAGACGCCGCTCATTCCATTGTATCGTCGAACAATCTTTGGCAAGTTGCCGGCGGGGAAACGTGCGGTCGCGAAGTATCTGATGGAAGATTTTGATCATAAGACGGAGCGCGAGGTGGATTGGCTGCTCGGTGGTGCATTGTTTGTGCGGCGTACGGCAATCGATGCCGTTGGTATCCTTGATGAGTCTTTCTTCCTGTATTTTGAAGACACTGATTGGTGCCGCCGGTTTTGGGAGCACGGCTGGAAAGTGGTGTATGTCCCGCAATCACAGATGGTCCATTTTCATCTGCGTGCATCAAAGGGTGGTGTGACGACCTTGTTCAAAAACAAAACCGCGCGCGTTCATTTGCAAAGCGCGGTGACGTATTTTCGTAAGTATTACAAGAAAGCAAACCCGCGGTCGGTGGCGTAAACATTTTAAAGAAGTGCTGCAAAGATTGTCTTTGCGAGGGAAGGTGCCGTACCTGACCGCGGCAACCTTCGACACGATTTTCCGAAGGTTGCCGCGTCGCCTGACGCTCCTCGCAAAGACAAGTCGGCGAAGAGTTCTCAGGGAGCGTTGAACATTTTTTCCATGCCCATTCCCAATCTACAAATCAAAGGCGGCAAGGTGCCAGAAAGTTTGGCGCACCATTTAATACCGCAACAGTCGGCTCCGCCAAAGGAAACGCCGACGGAAAAAAAGGCAGCGCGTAAACAGCGCCAGCGTGGACCGGTTTTTCTTTTTTTTGTACTGATCCTTATCGTCGTTCCGTATGTCGCTTCTGGGATATTTTTTCTCCGTTCGGCGAGCGCGGCGCAAGCTGCGGTCTATCGTGCGACTGATGCCGTTGAAGCTCGTGATTTCACCGGTGCATCGCGTGCATTGGACGCGATGGGAGAACAACTCGATCGCATGCAGGGGCTACTTATCCCATGGCGTTTATTGCGTTCGTTGCCGTGGATCGGCACGCAGGTGACTGCAGTGGAACACACGGTTCTTGCTGGCAAAAATACGGTTGCTGCATTGCAACGCGGACTTACGGCTGGGCAAGAAATTTTTGCCCTTGCAGGAGCGGCTGAAAGCATCTCGGGCATGACGGATACTTTGGTGGACCCAACAAAAAACTTGGGCACGCTTTCCGTTGTTGAACGTCGTGCAATTTTAGAAAAAGTATTAGCCGCGCAAGCGACGTTTGCTGATATCGAACAACGTCTAGATCTTGCAGAACAAGAAATTGCCAAGGTTCCAGAAAATGGTGTCGTATCGACGGTGCGCGGCGTGATCGCACCATTTGCGCAAAAAGTGCATCAGTTGACGGATGGCGTGCGTGCAATTGCGCCGTTCATGCAAATTGTCCCGCGCCTTGCTGGCTATCCCACACCGAAAACATTCCTTTTTTTCTTGGCAAACAATACCGAGCTCCGTCCGAGTGCAGGGTTCTTTGGTTTTTATGGCGTCTTAAAAACTGCTGATGGGGAAATTACTTCGCTAACATCAGACGACGTCTATAATTTGGATTTTCCAGCGCGCGACAAAGTGACGCGTCCAGCGCCGGCACCGCTTACACAATATATTGGCGTCCAAAAATGGTTTCTGCGTGATGCAAACTGGTCGCCAGATTTCTCCGTCGCAGCACAAGATGCCATGCGTTTGTACCAAGAAGAAACGATTGCAATCGGCGGGACTCCGGAGCAGTTGGATGGTGCAATCGCTGTGACGCCAGACCTTGCAGAAAAATTGTTGGCGATTGTCGGGCCAATCAGTGTCCGTGGTATCACCTTTACGACAGAGAATGTTGTTCAAGAACTGGAGTACCAGGTGGAATATGCCTACCTCGAAAGCGGCACGCCGGCTGCGGGCCGTAAGGATATTTTGGGAGAGCTGTTGCAAGAACTCGTCCATCGGCTTATCGCCTTGCCAGCAAGCCGCTGGTCGGAAGTTGGCCGCGTGGTCGAACAAAGTTTGCAAGAAAAACAATTGCTGTTCTATTCCAAAGAAACGGAGTTGCAGCAATTGCTCGAGACGCAAGCTTGGGCAGGGCGTGTGCAAAGAACGGAAGGCGATTCAGTGTTGGTTGTTGACGCCAACCTTGGTTCGCTCAAAACCGATGCTGTCATGCAGCGCGCGTTGTCGTATGAGTTCACACCGCAACAAGATGGGACGTTGCTTGCGACCACGCGCATGACCTATACAAACAATGGACGCTTCACGCCATACACGACACGGTATCGCACCTACGTTCGACTGTATGTTCCAGAAGGAAGTACGCTGATCCATGCAGAAGGGCAGTTGGCGGATGATCTTTTGCGCAATCCGAAGCGCACGCAAGGCGTTGTCGATGTGTCGACGGATTTGGGTCATACGGTCTTCGGTATGTTTACCGCAATCGAGCCAGGAGAAACGCGTTCTATCGTCGTGACCTATCGTTTGCCGCAGCGGATCGTGGATAGTATGGTGGCGGGCGCGTATCATCTTTTGGTGCAGAAGCAATCAGGTGCGATGCCGCTTCCGTTGACGCTCGACCTTCGTTTTGGTAAGAAAGTGCAACAGGCTGCGCCTGCGGAAGCCACCCAAGAATGGGGAGATAGCCGCTATCATTTCACAACGATCGTTGCAGCCGACCAGACAGTCACTGTTGGATTCTAAGCAGGGAGCAGGTTTCAGAACACACGCATGTTTATCAAAAAAATTGGGATTGATCTTGGAACGACGAATGTTGAGGTATTTGTCCCTGGGAAGGGGATCATCATCAACGAACCATCTGTCGTTGCTATTTCTACGGTGGATAAAAAAGTCTTGGCAGTCGGCAAAGAAGCAAAAGACATGCTTGGCCGCACACCGGACACGATCGTCGCACATCGTCCGCTCAAGGACGGCGTGATCGCCGATTATCGTTCGACCGAAGCAATGCTTCGCTATTTCATCAACAAAGCACTGGGCGGCATCCATCTGTTTCGTCCTGAAGTTATGGTCGCAGTCCCAGGCGGCATTACCTCGACGGAACGTCGTGCAGTGATCGATGCAATTATTTCGGTAGGTGCGCGTGCTGCCTACATCATCAAAGAACCGATCGTGGCGGCAATCGGTGCCGGGATCCCGATTGGCGGCGCTTCTGGCCACATGATCGTCGAAATTGGCGGTGGGACAATTGAGTGCGCGGTTATTTCTTTGGGTGGCATTGTTGCATCCGCATCCGTTCGTATTGGTGGAAACAAATTGGATACGTCAATCATGGAGCACGTGCGCCGCAAGTATGGCTTAGCGATCGGTGAGCGGACTGCAGAAGATGCCAAGATCCAAATTGGCTCAGCACTGTACTTGCCGCAAAAATTAACAATGGAAGTCAAAGGCCGTGACATGGTCACGGGTTTGCCGCGCGTGGTGAGCATCACCTCAGACGATGTGACGGACGCAATTCAAAACGAACTCGAAGGAATCATCCAAACTGCCAAAGACGTTTTGCACAAAACGCCACCAGAACTTTCTGCCGATGTGATGGACAAAGGCATGGTCCTTTCTGGCGGATCATCGCAGCTTCGGAATCTTGCAGACCTGCTCGCCCAAGCAACTGGCGTCCCTGCGTTCGTTGCCGACGAACCAATGTTCGCCGTCATCCGCGGTGTTGGTATTGCTCTGGAAAATTTGGAAAGCTACAAAAAATCCTTGTTGGCGATGCGGTAGCAATTTTTACCTTTCTCCACCCTCCGATCGATAGGGGGTTTGGGGGCGCGAGCCCTGTTTGAGCGATCCTCCTTTCCTCACTGTCCACCCTCGCGGAGGCGGGGGCCCACGGGTCGGATCGATCGTGGATCCCCTTCTTCCCTTCGGCCATGAGCTCAGGGTCGAATGACAAGGGGATGGGAAATAGGACTTTTGTGGTCGGAAAAAAAGGAACGTCGGGCGATTATCGTTGCCGACCCGCTGGATCCCTCCGCCTGAGGCGGACGAGGATGACAGGAGAGACAGAGGATTAAATAGTTTTTACTATGCCTCCCACCATCGCCATTGATGCCAGCCGCGCGACGCGGGTCTACAAGACCGGCGTCGAATGGTATGCGTATCGTTTGCTTGAAGCGCTGCATACAGAAATGCCTCCGGAGTGGAGTGTGCGGCTTTTGAGTGATCGCATGCCGGCAACCGACTGGATTGCCGCGTCGCACGATGCTCCTCGCAATGACAAAGTAACACATTGGTTCTGGAAGATTCTCTCTTGGCCGCCACGTTTTCTTTGGTCGCAAGTTCGCCTTGCTGCTTATCTTTTTCGTACACAGCCGTCGCTGTTTTTTTCACCCGTCCACGTCCTCCCCTTTTTTGCATCGTCTCCGGCGATCGTGACAATTCATGATGTGGATTATGTGCTGCATCCCGAAGCCTACGGTTGGAAGAGTCGTATGTATTTGTTGCTAACGACTTGGTGGGCAGTGCACCGCGCCACACGTATTCTCACGCCAAGCGAAACATCGAAACGGCATTTGAGAGAACGGTTTGGTTGCCGCCCAGAAAAAATTTGTGTGACGCCACTCGCACCAATGATCAGCGAACGTCCATCAGAGCAACAGATAAGAGAAACGAAGGCGCGCCTCGGCATTGCTGACCCGTACCTCATCGCCATAGGGCGATTGGAAACAAAAAAGAATACCGCACGGATTGTCGAAGCGTTTGCTCGTGTGCAGAAATTGCATCCAGAATTTCGTCTTATCTTAGTTGGTGGTCTCGGACGCGGGCATGAAGCGGTACTTGCGGCAATCGAAAAAGCGAATCTGGGAGACCGGATTCTTCGGTGTGGTTGGTTGGCAGGAGATGATCTTGCTGCGTTGCTTGCCGGTGCGCACGCACTCGTTTTTCCATCGCTCGCCGAAGGATTCGGCATTCCTATTCTTGATGCATATACGCTCGGCGTTCCTGTGATTACTTCGCGAGGTATTGCGACAGAAGAAGTTGCTGGCGGTGCTGCGCTGCTCGTTGATCCAACGTCTGTCGAAGAGATTGGTGATGCAATGAAAAAAATGATGACAGATGATTCGTTCCGCGTTTCTTTGATTGAACGGGGGAGTGCACGAGTGAAAGCATTTTCTTGGCAGAAAACTGCACAAGCAACGGTTGCAGTGTTTCGGGAGTGCATTGAGTGAGCAAGGAGACTCTCTTTTTGTCATCCCTTCTTTCTCCTGTCATACCAGCGAAGGCAGGGATCCACGATGTCGACCGCCGACCAGTGGACCCCCTTCTTCCCTTCGGCCATGAGCTCAGGGTCGAATGACAAGGGGATGGGAGAGGGGATTGTAAACAGGCACTAACAAAATGGAAGAATAGAAAAACAGCCGCGCCGCGTTCCCCGAGTGGTGGGGTTCGCAGACGCGGCGTCGTGTCTCAGTCGTCAGCCACCGACTTCTTTGTTGCTCCGTCTGAGGAGCTTCTCTAGCTCTGTACACAGCGTGTTCTGATCGTTGTCTTGTGGCTGGGTGAAGTGGAATCCTCGCCAAGGGATTCCTTTGACGGCGTGGATTGCGTCCATGACACCCTCTTCTTCGAAGACGTAGATCGCAGGCAAGTTGCCAACGATCTCGACCCACCGTCGGTGGTTGGTGCCGATGTTCTTGAGCGTCCCTGTGGTGCTCAGGAACAGGAAGACTTCCGGTACGAATTCCCGCAGCGTCAGGATGGTTGCTCGGTCGTCTTCGCAGGGTGCTTCGAAGTGTCCGGTGTAGAGTACCTTGCTGACGGTACTCGGCATTATTCGGGGGATCCATTCCCCCAGTATCTTGGCCGTCATGGCCAAGCATTTCTCACCAATCATCAGTACGCGTTGTCTCATCTCCGTCTCTCCAAGTCGCTGCAGCAGCCGAAACAGAGTGTCCGTTTCGTGTGCAGACTGGAGAGTCTTACTCATTTTTCAAGAAAAGTCAATAATTGGGCAATTTGAAAACCGGCCGGAGTGTTCCTTTGGAAAGGGAAACTCTCGGCCGGCTGCTCTCGACATTGCATCGAAGAGCGAGGTAGTCGCCTAGGCGACGTGCTGCTTGCTGCGCTGCTGCGGATCGGAGTGTTGTTCGGAGTCGCGCTCGACCGCGAACGTGCCGCTGTTCGGCACTGCGTCCGTTGTGTAGAGCTGGTCTTGCTGCGCGGCCGCTTCCTCTTCGGCGATGAGGAGATCCTCGGGGCTCGGGCTTTCCCTCGGGAACAACGTCTCAACGATGAAGGCGGTGTGCCGTCGACGAGGATTGCCGAGGAACAGCCTGTCCAGACGGCTGAAACCACCAGCTTCGCGGCTTCCGACTGGCGTCCTTCGAGGCGCCTGCTGCGTGCCCCAGTTGTCCACTTCGTGCTCGCGGCAGCTCTCATTGGCCAGTGCCAATCGTTCGAACCGTCCGCTTCCGTTATCCAAAGACATTCTCGTCATCGTTCCTCCAATCGTGCCCCCAAGGAGCGTTTTCGGCCAGAGTCGCGCCTTTCTGCATGCAAAACGTCTACACAGAGAAAAACGAGCGTAGTATAGCCGAAAATAATGGTTTTGTCAACCCTGAAGAACAGCATTTTTTGTTTCCTTGTTTCCTTGTTTTCTCACGATTTCTCTGTCCGTCGCCTTGGGAATCTGCTCTTTTTGATGCTATACTAGGCGGCGGTATGGCTGTGATCGGGCACGCGTCAGTTTTACAGTTTTTAGAGAATGCCCGCGCCCGCGAGCGGGTTTCGCATGCCTATCTTTTTGTTGGACCGCTCGGTATCGGCAAGAGTACGATTGCGGCACAGTTTGTCGGTGGTTTGCTCGGTCAGACTGTAGTGCAAACACCGGAGGATCCGTGGGCAGGATTGCGTTCGTACCCCGATCTCCTGCTTGTCGAACGCGAAGAGGATGGAAAAAAAGAAAAGCAGAAGAAAAATATTTCGATTGAACAGATCCATGAAGTACGCGAACGCCTGTCGCGCGGCTCGTTTCTCTCCTCATGGAAAATTGCCGTGATTAGCGAAGCAGACACGTTGTCGATCTCTGCGGCAAATGCATTGTTGAAAACGTTGGAAGAGCCAAGTGGGAAAACGTTGATCATCCTGCTTGCAGAAAAAGTTGGCGGCGTTCCAGCGACGGTGCGGAGCCGTTGCCAAGTGATTCGTTGCGGGTTGGTGCAAGAGCGGGAGATTCGCGATGGACTTTTGCAACGTAGCGCGACTGCAGAACAGGCCGAGGAATTTGCTCGCCGTGCTGCCGGGCGGCCAGGGAACGCGCTGCGGCTCCTTGCAGACCCTGCACATGCTGCCGAAGAGGAAGAGCGTGTCGCAGCCTTTATCGCCATGCTTGGTGCGCCAGTCTGGCAGCGGATGCAATTTGCGGAGAAGGCAGTGCCTGGGAAAGATGCCATTGATGCGGTGCTCGAAACGGGGACACTGCTTCGCCTCTGGGAAAACGTGCTCCGGGATGGGATGATGGTGGCGGCAGGAGAACCCGGGCTCGCACATTGGTTCTCGTTCCGCGACCGTATCGCTCAGTGGGCCAGTAAAAAGACCGTTGCTGGAATCGTCCAATCACTTCACGCAGTCCGCGAATCACGCGCTGCGCTGCGAGAAAATGTCGCACCGCGATTGGCGCTCGAGCACGTCCTCTTGCATACGTGAGTCACGCGAATCTCGAAACGTGTAACGCGGAACGTCGAAATGTCATCTCTAAAAACAACCAAACATTTTTCATCTCCTTTATTCTATGTCTCGTCACCCGCTTCTCGTTTCGTTGCTCCTTTTGCCACTCCTCGGGGCTGGCTGCTTGAGTATTTCGACCGCACCAAAAAAGGCTGCGGGTGGCGGCGTTTTTCAATCAACCGATAAGGGAGCGACTTGGGCGCAAAAGGTGGCGCTACCGACGGCCAAAGGCGTGCAGTCGATCAGTGGCGTTGATGTGACCGCACTGGCGTTTGATGAGCAAGATAGCAAAGCTTTGTATATTGGCACGGGAGGCAATGGACTATTTTACAGTTATGATGCGGGAGAATCTTGGCAGCGCTCGAGTGGCATGCCAGCGGGGAACGTCACTGCGATTGCTGTCGACCCGAAACAGAAATGTACTGTGTATGCAGCAGTCGGTAATCGGTTGTTGAAGTCCGAGGATTGTAGTAGAACGTTCGAAGTGGTCTATACCGATGCGCGCAACGCCGCCATTTTGACCGCGCTTTCTGTCGATTGGTTCGCCACGCAGAACGTCTATATCGCCACAGAAACTGGCGATCTGATCCGTTCGAACGACGGTGGTGCGACTTGGACGCAAGTGCATCGCTGGGATGCTGCGGTGAAAGCGTTTGTGATCAGCCGGGGCGACAGCAGAAAAATGTGGGTCGCAACCAGCGGCCTTGGTGTATCGCTGAGCGAAGACGGCGGCATCACCTGGCAGGATTTGCGCAAGACTATGGACACCTTCGATGGCGCGCGCCAATTTTACGCGATTGCTGAAGATCGCAGCGCTCCGGGCCATATTATTCACGCTTCGCGTTTCGGTTTGCTTGAATCGGCAGACGGCGGCCACACCTGGCAGAAGGTCAACATTTTGACACCACCCCAATCCGTGACCATTAGTGCACTCGCCATCAATCCAAAGAATGGAAAGGAAATCTACTACACCACAGCGACCAAGTTGTACAAATCCAAGGATGGTGGGGTAAGCTGGGCGACATCGGATTTGCCGACGACCCGCATTGCCTCGGTATTCGCGGTGGATCCGAACCAGGAAAACGTCTTGTATTTGGGTGTGGTTGCACCGAAGCAGTAACTGTCTCTGTATCGTTTCTATGAAAATTTCTGATCAGAAAGAAGATTTCGAAAAAGTTTTGGAGCATTTGCGCCATGAACTTTCCAGCCTGCGCACCGGTCGGGCGAATCCTGCAATGGTCGACACGGTAATGGTTGAGGCGTACGACGGTATGATGAACCTGAAGGGTGTCGCATCTATTTCCATTCCTGATAGCAGAACGGTCCAGATTGATCCGTGGGACAAGAGTTTGCTGAAGGCGATTGAGAAGGGGATCATTATCGCAAACATCGGTTTGAATCCGGTCATTGACGGCGTGAGTGTTCGCTTGAACATGCCGCAGCTGAACGAAGAGAATCGTAAAGATCTGGTGAAGATCATGCAAAAACGTCTCGAAGAAGCGAAGGTTGCCATCCGTGCAGTGCGGGAAAAAATCCGCAACGGTATTTTGGCACAAGAAGAGGAAAAAACGATTTCCGAAGACGAGCGGTTTCGTTTGCAGGAAGAGTTGGAGAAAGTGACCGGAGGATTTGTGGATAAGGTAAAAGAGATTGGTGACGAAAAAGAAAAAGAGATTATGACGGTGTAGTGTTTCGGTCACCTTTATTCATTGCACATGTTCCCCATCCCCTTGAAGAAGGGGATCCACGATGCCGGTGCCGACCCGTGGATCCCCGCCTCCGCGGGGATGGGTTTGCTGGAAATGGCGTGTCCAAGAAACTTTAGAGATATTCCGTGTTTATGGCTGACAAAAAACAACCGGACTTGATGGAAAAAATCGTCTCGCTGTGCAAACGGCGGGGCTTTGTGTTTCCTTCGAGCGAGATTTATGGCGGGTTTGCGGCCACCTACGATTTTGGACCACTCGGTTTTTTGTTGAAGAAAAACTTGGAGCACGCTTGGCGCTTTTGGAATGTCCAACAGCGTGATGATATGGTCGAGATCGAAGGGGCGATCTTCATGCATCCAAAAGTCTGGGAAGCGAGCGGGCATGTCGGCGGATTTGCCGATATTTTGGTCGAGGATTTGAAAACGCATAAGCGCTATCGTGCAGATCATTTGATTGAAGAGGCGGGCATTATGGAAAATGCTGGCGGTCTTTCGTTGG
>CALRHY010000003.1 GCA_943359495.1 Candidatus Uhrbacteria bacterium RIFOXYB12_FULL_58_10 | reverse complement strand
CCCATGGCAGGGCAGGTAATCGGTGGAATTTGGCTATTAAACGGAAATACACAGGGAGGTTTTGCAATGCCGGTAACAAACGCACAAGGCGTCTCTACCGTGCAGGTAAGCCAAAGTAATCCAATTGTCCAGACGTACGGCGCTTCGGTCAACGGTATGCCGATCGCTCAAACGGTGGACGTCACGTTTGTTGGTGTGACTGATGCGGCAAAATCAACCGTCGGTGCTTCGCAACAAACCATCGTTGCCGATGGCATTGCACAAAGCACTATTACTGTTCACGCACAAAACATTTACCAAAACAACATTGTCGGTCAATCTGTTTCGCTCGTTGCAGCTGCTGCTCCAGCAGGACTTGTTGTGACCGCAGTCAACGGTGGTGTCACGGATGCTTCTGGCAATACGACCTTCATGGTCTCTTCGCCAAATGGCGGCGTCGCAACCTTCACTGCAACAGTCGATAACAGCTTTACTAAAGTACAGATCAACCAAACTGCTACCGTGACGTTTGTCGGCTTGTTGCCGCCGGCCACGATTGATGTGTCCAACTCAAAGGTTGATCCGCAGCCAAACACCCTTCCTGCTGACGGCATCACCCAGTCGTTGGTCACGGTGACGTTGACTGACGCCAACACCAACATGCCAGCCGTTGGGCAGCTCGTGAACCTCGCGGACATCAATAGTCTTGGTGGTGTGGTGATTACCGCAAACAACGCCGGTGTGACCGATAACAATGGCCAAGTGACCTTTGTGGTGACGGGCACCACTGTTGGTCAGGCTGCGCTTTCTGCAACAGTCAACGGAACCAGCTTGAATAAAGTGGCCCTCGATTTCACTGTCGTTCCGCCGGATCCAGCGATGTCGAAGTTCTCTGTCTACCCAACCTCTTTGTTGCCGAACGGCGGCAATCCAGTTGTGGTGACCGTTGTCTTGATCGACCAATTCGGTAACATCGTTCCGAATTATCCAGTTGACCTCAACTTGACATCCGTTCCTGTCGGCATGAACGTGGTTGTGGCACCGGGCATGACCGTTACTTCCGATGCCCAAGGTATGGCGACCTTTAGCTTGACTGCAGATGTTCCTGGTAGCTTCGGTGTCGGCGCAAGTGCAAACGGTATCTCGCTTGCTCCGAGCGTGCAGATCACCGTTCACGCCATGAACCAAGGTAACTCCAACATCACTGTATCTCCTTTGACACAGCCAGCTGACGGCTCCTCAATCGTGCTGATGACGGTCAATGCGCGGGATGCACAAGGTGCACCAATCATTGGTCAACAGGTCATCTTGAGCGGTGGCGGCCAAGGGGTGACTGTGTCTGGTAGTGGCGTGACCGACCAAAACGGCGACGCTATCTATAAAGTTACCTCAACAAATGCTGGAACAGTGGTCTTTGGCGCAAAAATGGGAAACAACCTATTCTCTCAGACCGCAACGATGACCTTTACCTCGACCGGCCAAAGCGGCCAGATCGGCGGTGGGAGCTCTGGCGGTGGTGGAGGTGGCGGAAGTGTGATCCCAACTCCAGCAGCACCAGTCCCACAAGTTTTGGGTGCACACACTGGAGATCTCGTGAAGATCGCCAGCAACAGCGCGGTGTACTTTGTCGCAACCGATGGCAAACGCCACGCCTTCCCAAATGAAAAAGTGTACTTCACTTGGTACCAGAATTTCGACGATGTCGTGACCATCTCTGATGCCGAAATGGCAGCATTGCCGCTCGGCACCAACGTCACCTATCGTCCTGGTACCCGCATGGTGAAATTTCAATCTCTTGCTAAGGTGTATGTCGTGAGTAAGGCAGGCGAACTGCGCTGGGTCAACAGCGAATCGCTCGCAGCCAGCCTCTACGGCCAAGCCTGGGCAACCATGGTGGACGATGTCTCTGACGCCTTCTTCGTGAACTACCACTTCGGTGCAGATGTGACAGAAGTGACCGGTTTCAATCCGGCCACAGAAACCGCAGCTGTCCCGACGATTGAGCAGAACATGTAAGATACTCGCGGTAGACGCGAACAAAACATCCCTCCTTGTGGGGGATGTTTTGTTTTGCAGGCCGCGTTGACAAAAGGGACTTTTTTTGATATATTCCCCGCGCACTCCGCAGTGCTGATGACGCTGGTTGGATGGCCGCTCTGCGCATGAATCGCAAGAAACGTGTGCGGAGAGGAAAGTCCGAACACTTCTCCGGAAACGGAGATGACGACAGTCGTGAAATACGACCGGGAGTAATGCATCAAGTTACTCTCTCGGGTAACGAGAGAGTGCTGGATACACCAAGCCCAGGGAAAGTGCAACAGAAAAGACACCGCCTGAACCAAGCTCAGCTTGGTGAGATCCGCATGGCGTCCGCAAGGATGGCAGCGGTCGGGTAAGGTTGAAATCGTGGGGTAAGAGCCCACGCGGGACTGTCGCGTAAAGTTCGCTTTTGGCGAACCACGCGACAAGCCACGTGATCCGACCTATGGAAGGATTTTACGTGGCTGCCTCGAGAGGGGCGCCGTGGAAAACACCTGTCCGGTGCAAGGCCAAATTAGGTAGGCTGCACAGAGAGATGGTCATCTGCTCCGCGTTTCGCGGGGTAACAGAATTCGGCTTATAGACCGACGTCATCAGCCGTGCGGAGTTCCGAGCCCCATCGTTCTTTTCGGACGATGGGGTTTCGCGTTTGTGTTGGAATCCTGTATTCTGAAGAGTGTTAAGTATATTGTCATTGCGAGGGAGCGTCGGGTGACCGCGGCAATCCAGTCGGGAACGATCGCGACCGAATCGTGGATTGCCACGAGCCAAAGGCTACCCTTTGGGTTCGCGCGGCTCCTCGCAATGACAAGTGGAGATGATGAGTATATGCCACGGTTCGCACTTTTCTTTCTCTTCATCCGTTTACCGCTCGACTATTGCGTGGTGGTTGCCGCAGCACTCACTGCATATTTTTTGCGTTTCACGACGTTTGTTGACTGGCGACCTGCCCAGCAATTGATCCCGTTCGATCGGTATGTCTTGATCGTCTGCACGGTCGCTATTTTTTGGGTGGCTGCTTTTGCGCTCGCTGGTTTGTATCGGCAGCGGCGGCAGCGCACGGTCGATGAATTATGGCGAGTCTTCATGGCCTCGTCTGCGGCAATCATGGCCGTGGTGATTTTGATTTTTTTCCGCAGAGAATTTTTTGCCTCGCGTTTCATTGTCCTTGCTGCCTGGGGGCTTTCGGTGTTGTTTGTCGCCATTGAACGCATCTGCGTTCGGATCGTCGAGCTGCAACTGTTGAAGCGGGGATATGGGCACCGTCGGGTCGCCATTGTTGGGACAGGGACTTCTGCCACAGCGCTCCTTCGTGCGATCCAGCGCGAATCAGGGTTAGCCCTCCGGGTCGTTGCCACACATCCGCGTTTTGATGAACGCGCAGAAGTGGCATTGCTGAAAGAGCGGCGTGGTAGCGGTTTGGACGAACTTATTGTTGCCGACGCTTCCCTTATCAGTCCCGCCGACGCCGAACGGTTGTTGCGCTTTGTTGATGAAACGCAAGTTGGACTACGCTACAGTGCGGACTTGTTTGCTGCCCGTCGTACATCGCTCGCTTTCGTCAGTATTGGCGGCGTTCCATTGCTGGAGATCAAACAAACTCCACTCGATGGCTGGGGTCGTATCTACAAACGTTCCTTTGATGTCGTCGTTTCGTTTTTTCTTTTACTCATTTGTGCACCACTGATGGCGGCCATCTCGTTGTGCGTGACACTCAATTCTTCCGGGCCAGTTTTTTTCATTCGTAAGCGGGTGGGGGAGCGGGGAACATTGTTTTCGTTTTTTAAATTTCGTTCGATGCGCGTCGGTGCACCGGAAAGTTTGGTCGAAAGAAAAAAACTCTCTGAACGTCCGGGTATTGTCCCAAAATTGAAAGAAGATCCGCGCTGGGTGACGCCGTTCGGCCGTTTCTTGCGCCGCTGGAGCTTGGATGAGCTGCCGCAATTTTGGAATGTCTTGATCGGCGACATGAGCCTGGTTGGCCCACGGCCACATCTCCCCGAAGAGGTGGCGGACTACACATCCTCCCAGAAAAAATTGCTGACCGTCCGCCCAGGCCTCACCGGCCTCGCCCAAATTTCTGGCCGTGCAGACCTTGGCTTTACCGACGAAGCGCGCCTCGACCTTTGGTACATCGAGCACTGGTCGCCGCTGCTCGACCTAGCCATTCTCTTGCGGACGCCGTTGGTCGTGTTTGATAAAAAGGGGGCGTATTGATGTTTGATAGAAAAACTGCTTCCCACGAGGCGGTTTTTTTGGTAAGAAGGGCAGGATATGCGGGTTGCCTTGGTTCACGATTATCTCTCCCAAGATGGCGGCGCTGAGCGGGTCTTGCAGGCGTTTCACGCTGCCTGGCCGGAAGCACCGCTCTATACACTTTTCCATGACCGCGAGCGGGCAAACCCCGCGTTTCGTTCGTGGGATGTCCGCACCTCTTTTTTGCAGCGCTTCCCTGGTGCGGTTCGCTATTACCGTTGGTTTCTTCCGCTGATGCCGACGGCAACCGAGAGTTATGATCTCGCGCCCTACGATTTTGTTCTTTCTTCCTCTTCAGCCTTTGCAAAAGGCGTCCTGACGCGACCGGAAACGTTCCATATTTCGTATTGCCACACGCCAACGCGATATTTATGGACGGACACGCATGCCTATGTGGAAGATTTGCAGCTCTCTGGCCCAGTCAAAGCGCTGCTCGCGCCAGTCTTAAGCAAATTGCGTTTGTGGGATCGCTTGTCGGCGGACCGTGTCGATGCATTCATCGCAAATTCTGAAACGGTACGAAAGCGGATTCGCAAATATTACGGCCGTGAGAGCGTGGTGATCCATCCGCCCGTTTCCATGAAAGATTTTTCCATCGCCCCACGTCACGAAAACTTTTTCTTGGTTGGTGGACGCTTGGTTTCGTACAAACGTTTTGACGTGGTCGTTCAAGCATTTACCAAATTGGGCATGCCACTCGTTGTCTTCGGTGTTGGCCCCGAAGAAGCGCGATTGCGGCGCATGGCCGGCAAGACCGTGCGGTTTGTCGGACGCGTTTCCGACGAAGAACGGGCAGATTTGTACCGCAAATGCGCAGCGTTCCTCCATCCGCATGTCGAAGATTTCGGGATTACTGCCATTGAAGCTATGGCGTCTGGACGCCCTGTTATTGCCTATGGTTCGGGTGGTGCGCTCGAAACCGTGGTGCCAGGGGAAACGGGGGTGTTTCTCGAAAACCAACAGTGGGAACATCTTGCTCACACTGTTTTGCGTTTTGATCCGTCACGTTTTTCTCCGGAACGCATTCGTAGCCATGCTATGCGTTTTGATGCACCGATCTTTCAAGACAAAATACGCCGTACGGTGAGCGATTTGCTGGGGAGATGGAAGGAAAGCGGTCGTAAGATATAACGGCTATGCGTCTTGCTGTCGATGTCCGGTCATTATTGGATGCAGAGCCGGGCGGTGTTGGGTCGTATACACGCGCGCTGTTGGATGGGCTTGGACACATCCCTGAGATGGTGACGGTTCCAGTGGTCACTGGCAGGAATGTGGCCGCGCTGCCGGAAACGATTCGCAATCAAGCAGTCCGTTGTGCGTTGCCAAATCGTTTGGTCAATCTCGGAATCGCGACTCTTCGAAGACCGCTGCTTGATCGTTTGGTCGGTACAGAGCAGTACCTTCTTCCTGGGTGGAATTTTCTTGCACTGGAACAGAAAACGCATTTGACGCTTGTTGTTCACGACCTGTCTTTTGAGCGGAATCCTTATTGGTATCCATTGAAACAGCGGATATGGCATCGCGCCGTCCAACCGCGTGCGCTTGTGGCCCGGGCCGACCAGATCATTGCCGTATCGCGTTGGACTAAGCAGGATTTGTGCAGTCTCTACGGGACGCCAGAGAAGAAAATTATTGTGATCCCGCCAGTTGTTGATTGGCAGATGGGAGATAGTAGTGCTTCTAGACCACGGCAGACCGTGCTCTTTTTTGGGACGGTGGAAGATCGGAAAAATCCCTTGTCGCTTTTGCAAGCATTTGAGCTGGTCGCAGATACATATTCTGAGACACATTTGGTATTCGCTGGTCGTTTGGGTTTTGGAGCATCTCGGGTCGTTGCAGCGGCACAAAAAAGTCGGTACCGATCGCGCATCCAGATTCTCGGCTACGTCTCTCCAGAAAAACGTCAGCAACTCTTCCGTGATGCAACAGTTTTTGCCTACCCGTCCTTATACGAAGGCTTTGGTATTCCGCTTCTTGATGCCATGCGCCATGGACTGCCGATTGTGACTGGAAACAGGAGTGCGATGCCTGAAGTGGTTGGCGATGCGGGGATACTCGTTGATCCGTATGATGTCCGGCAGATTGCCGATGGTCTTGATGCGGTGCTTGGAAACGAAGGGTTTGCTCGGGTGTTGGGTGAGCGGGCGCGGGCAAGAGCGGCGACGTTTGCAACGTCGATGACATCGAAGTTGGGGGAGATTTTTGGGTAGAGTATTGACTGTCCGACGTTCCTTTTTGGCGAAACCCAAAAACATCTCTTTGTCATTGTGTCTTCGAGACCCTGAGGGGTCCTCAGACCCTCGAACGGGAGGGAGCGTCTGGCGACGCGGCAATCCACGATTCGGAACAACGATGATGTCCGATCCGTCCGACTGGATTGCCACGTCGTCCCCGACGGACTCCTCGCAATGACAGGATGGTGGCCGTACTATCCGCCGACATCCGATGTCGGCGAGCCAGCGGACAATCGAGTGCGAGACGGGGCTTCTTTTTTTATTTTTGGGTTTTTCCATTCCACCCCACTCTTTTTTCCGCTATAATACTGTCATGCGGATAGCAATCGATGCGCGATTTGTTGGGACACCGGGCGGACTGGGACGATACACCGAATCGTTGGTCCGCGCACTCGCGGCCGGGGGATCCGGAGACGAGTTTGTTCTTTTGGTCGGCGAGAAGGGGAAAGGGAGGATTGTTGGAAAAGGAATTTCAGAAAGAGTGGCTGCTATTCCTTGGTACGGAATCCGCGAACAGCTGGAAATGCCAGGAATTGCACGAAGTACAAAGGCAGATCTCGTCCATTGGACACATTGGAATGTCCCGTTTCGCTCGCCACAACCGTTTGTGGTGACGATCCATGACCTGATCCAGTTCGGCTATCCGTCAGCCCGCGCGACAACCTTGGGGCCGGTTGCATACAAGGCAAAACGCTTAGCATTCGAGTTCGTCCTTCATCACGCAGTTCGTAAGGCGAGACTGATTCTTGTACCAACCACGTTTGTCCGCGACGCGGTCGCAGAGCGATTCCCGTTTGCTGCAGACCGCATTCGCATCACTGGTGAAGGAACGGTCGCGCTTCCTGATGTTGACCAGACGTTTGTCGAGAAAACGCTCGAGCGTCTTGGTGTCTTTGGAAAGTATGCATTGACGCTCGGGAATGCGTATCCGCACAAAAATCTGGAAGGAGCCTTGGCTGCATTTGCCCGTGTGCGAAAAGAACGTCCGGACGTCACGTACGTTGTCGCTGGACATGATGATTGGTTTTTCCGCCGTCTGCGTACTGAGGCCGCAGCTGGGGGGAATGATCGGGGAGTGGTGTTTGTCCCATCGCCGGACGATGCGACTGCAGCGGCATTGTATCGCGGGGCGACGGTGTACTTTGCACCATCGTTTGAGGAAGGATTCGGCCTGCCACCGCTTGAGGCCATGCGTCTTGGTGTGCCAGTGGTTGCGAGCAATGGCGGATCGTTTCCCGAAGTCCTGGGTGACGCTGCCTCCTACGTCGATCCACGTCACGTCGAAGCAATGGCAGAGACGCTGGGTCGCATGTTTGAGAACTGTAAGGAACAGGAACATCTGCGTGTCGTAGGACTCGTCCAGGCAAGTAGTTGGCGTTGGGAAGATGCTGCAGAAAAAACGCGGATGGCGTATCGTGAAGCAATCGGATAAGCGAGACGTCTATGGAAAAACGGAGGAAGCAAACAAGCCGCGCTGCGGTGCAAAAAAAAGTGACGCGGACAGGCGCAACACGCGCTCGAACCGTGGCGTCATTTTTTTTCGTACCGGAGATTGATCACACCATTCGTTTGCTGACACGCTCGGTCTTGCAAGACATTCCCTGTGCAACCTGCGGACGCCGCATCCACACCATGACGTCGGTTGCTGCACCGGTTTCTCCGGTGCTGATTCCTTTGCTTTCGGCGGCGCGCCAAGAAGCACAAGAGACTATTGCAGTCCGTCCGTTAACACCTGCCGCAGCACCACGCGTATTTGACCCGGCACCGTATCTTCTAGCATTACGTGCACAACCAGCCGATGCGGCACGGAAAACACTTGTTACGTTGACTGCAGTTCCCGCGCCGTCTTCAACTCACCTTCTTTCCTTGCAGCAAGAAGAAAGAGCTGCACCTGTTGGCCGAGCACGCCGCCGCGCGCCGTTGTTTCGTCCAGCAGAACTTCCAGAGATGCAGCATTTTGTGGGACGACAAGGCGCGGAATTCTCTATGCCTGCGCTTGAAGAACGTGTCCGTTTGCATCGCGCGGTTCCGGGCGGTGTTGTTGGGGTGGGGAAAGAAGTTGTTGTTGGAACACTGTCGACGATGGACGGCGTATCCGCACCGATGCGTGCAGTCATTGGCGCGTTACCGTCACACATGGGGTTTGGTGCGTATGTGGAAGAGGTGCTTCCTGTGCCACAGTATGCAGTCGTCCCAAAAACAGTCGGCTGGGCATCCGGTGTCCCGAAAAATCTCCCGGTTGTTGATTGGCTGATGACGCCACCGCCCGCACCACCAATGGTTGCTGCTGTTTCTTTGGTTGCGGTAGCGGAAGAGATGAATAGTATTGATGCGGAAGTGGTAGAGCTGATCTCACCAGTCATCCGTAAGGAAACTCTGATTGAACGGTTGGAGCGTATTCCAGAACACATCCTCGACATCTTGCGCAGCCCGTCGCAGCCTTGGCGGTCGGCGGGCGCATTTGCTGTGTTGCTCGCAACGGTGATTTTGACGCCGCTTGGCGCGGTTTCGTTGGCTGCAAAAGGTGAGGGTGTGAAAGCGGCCATTCTTTCGTCAAGCAAAGAAGGTGTTGCGGCGTTGGTGGCTGCTGGGCACACGGCAGTTGCTCGCGATGTGGTGGGGACCGCCTCTTCTTTTTCTTCTGCTTCTGCCTCTTTTGGTGAAGCGCGATCAACGCTCGACCAGTCGGTTGGCGGTTTGCGTTCGCTTGCTGCGGCATTGCCAGGGGTCGGACAAACCGTCCAAGCGGTCGATCGGTTGCTCGCTGCTGCAGATGCACTGTCTCAAGCTGGTGCACGCCTCTCACCGGCACTTGCTACACAAAACCAGAATCCTTTGATTGTTCTTTCAGCGTTGGTGACTGCGGTCGCAGATGTCCAGCCGGATCTTATTGCGGCAGACACCTCCTTGGCCGCGTTGGACCTGGAGACAATGCCGAAAGAAGTACGGGAACAATTGCTGACGCTCAAAGATGGGTTGCATTTTGTGCGTCAGACCCTCGATGGGTTTCCTGAAAAAGCCGATGCACTGGCAACGATTTTGGGGCGTGACAGTCAATCGCGCTATCTTGTGGTGTTCCAAAACGCCAGTGAGTTGCGTCCGACCGGCGGCTTTATTGGCAGCATTGCCGAGGTCACGGTTGATAAAGGATTGATCACGGATATTCGCGTTCCGAAGGGCGGTGTCTATGACCAGCAGGGGAGTTTGCGTGCGCAGCTCTTGCCTCCCACCCCAATGCGTCAGATCGCGGCGCGTTGGGAAATGCAGGATGCAAATTGGTTTCCGGATTTTCCGACCAGCGCTGAGAAATTGGCGTGGTTCTATCAAAAAGGCGGCGGTCCATCTGTGGATGGCGTGATTGCGATTACCTCAGACGTGCTGCCAGCACTTCTCACGTTGACTGGCCCGATTTCCATGCCGGCCTACTATCGCACCATGACCGCGGAAAACGTCATTCGTGAAACGCAGCAGATCGTGGAAACCGACTACGACCGCGCGGCCAATACACCAAAGCAATTTATTGGCGATTTGCTCGAAGTCGTTCTCGAACGCATACAGTCATTGCCTGCGGAAAAAATCGTTGCTGCAGGAGATCTTTTTGCCAGCATGTTGCAGGACAAAACATTGCAGATGCATTTTTTTGATGAAAACGTCGAACGTATTGCTGCACAGTCCGGTTGGAATGGCGCGCTTTCTGCAGATGGCGGCGATGCTCTGATGGTGGTGGATACGAATATCGGCGGTGGAAAAACAGACAGTGTCATAGAAAAGACGGGCACAGTCGTCACCTCTATTGCTGATGATGGCACAGTCACTCACACACTGACGCTCCACTACACACACAAGGGTGTCTCAAGCGATTCGTTCTCAGGAAAACGGTACCAAGATTATGTGCGTCTCTATGTTGCGCCAGGGAGCATATTGGTGCGGGCAACGGGAGATTTTGGTGAGGCACCGGCTACTCCGGCTGCTGGGGAAGGTTTGTCTCAAGATCCATTGCTGACCACCTCGTTTGAAAGTGCTTCGATTGCTGCGAATGAAACGATGACATGGCAAGAAAATGGACGGACGGTTTTTGGCCATTGGCTTTCTCTTCCTGCGGGTGGCGAAGCAACTGTCCAGTTTGTCTACACGTCTGGTGTTCGGGTGGCATCGCAAACTAACGCGCATATCGCAACGTTGATCGGCAGTGATGTGTTTTCCTACCGTTTCTTGGTAGAACGGCAGCCAGGATCGCACCTTTCACTTTCTGCTGCACTGTCAGCTCCAGGTGCCTGGGAAACCGTCTGGCGTTCGCCTGATGCAATTGCGGATACTGGGACACCGTCGTTCCTGAATAGAGATCGGTTGTACGCAGCCGTGTTTCGATAAGGGTTCCTCCCATCCCCGCGAAGGCGGGGACCCAAGGGTCGGATCGTCGGCATCGTGGATCCCCTTCTGCAAGGGGATGGAAATGGTGGTAGGTAAAGATCGCTCAAACAGGCGAGACAGCACCCAAACCCATATCGGACGACCTATAAGGAATGAAAGACACCCATCATGCGTACTTGGAAAAAAAAGAAACAACAGCCGCACGCACTGACACCGCCGCCTTTGCCACCGGAGCATGTGCAGAGCGAGTTGGAGCCTGTTGCGAAAAAAGGAAAAGGCAAGCAACACATCCCGACACCACGCGAGATGGTTTTGGAACAGGAAGTACGCTCACTCTATAGCGATGAGAATGGAGCGTTGCCAGATCTCACACACTTGGAACGTGTCCGTTCGCATCGCGTCCGCAACGTCTTGATTGGGCTGACTGTTTTTTTTGGCTTGTTGGCGACTGTTGCCTGGGCTGGTTTTTTTGTCTTTCAACCATACGGAAAAGTGTCGGCGCAAGACGTCACCCTTTCATTTGAGGTTCCAGACAACGCAAAGAGCGGCGAGGAGTTGATGGTTCGTATCCATTACGTCGCAGAAAAAACAGTTGCTCTGGAGAGTTTAGAAATTAGTGCGAGTATACCGTCAGGTTTCGTGCTTCGTGACACCACACCACCAACCGTCGGGGAACATCGTTGGGTAATTGGTACCGTGCCCGCCGGAGGCAGTGGCGAGATCAAGTTGCTTGGGACGGTTGTTGGTGCGCCGGGGAACTTACTCGCGTTCCAGGCGTTTGCGACCTATGTACCAGTGAATTTTCATTCGCCATTTCAAAGCGTCGCCTCTGCGGCAGTACCTGTCTCTGGTTCACTGATTGCTATGAGTGCCAGTTCGACAGAACGCGTTTTGCCAGGCGAGCCGGTGACGGTCTCATTTTCCTACGAGAATACCGGATCCTTTACCGGAATGGACGCTGCATTTCGCGCGACGCTGCCGCCGGGATTTGTGGTCAGTAAGGCCACACCGCCACCATCCGAAGGTCCACTTTTTTGGAAGCTTGGCTCGTTTGGTACGGCCGCTTCGGGGACGATTTCTTTAGCCGGTACATTTTCCTCAGAAACAAAAGGCCTGCTGTCCTTTGTCGGAGATCTTGGCTTTGCTACTCCCGGGTCTGCCTTTGTGGCGCAGTCCTCGGTGAGCACCTCTGTCTCTGTCATTGGCGGAGATCTTGTCCTTTCCGAAATGGTGAATGGGAGCGCAGAAGCGACCGCTGTGAATTTTGGTGACACCTTACATACCACTTTTTCTTACGCCAATCGCAGCGAAGCACAGCTCCAAGATGTCGTTTTGGTCGCACATCTCGTCGGCACGCCGGCGGGAAAATCAGCCACAGTCCTCTCACCGGTGTTTGATGCGTTGAGCATCACCGATTCGGCGCATGGCGTGTTTACCACGTCGACCAGCATTATCACCTGGACGAAAAAAGAGATTCCTGCCCTGGCACAGCTTGCGCCGGGTGATGAAGGAACGATTGATGTCACGGTTCGCATCGCCCCCAAGCCAACCGTCCCTGCGGCCAAAGAATACGGCGTCGAATTGTGGCTGGCTGGCACGGTCGGGAAGGTAAATGGTGCAAAAAAAGACCGCCTTGTCCAATCCGCTGTACTCCATTTCCCCGTCTTATCCGACGCTCGTTTCACCGCATCCTCGCGCTATTACAACGATGATGAAATAACAGTCGGCACTGGCCCGCTGCCACCAAAGGCTGGAGCAGAAACCACCTACCGCATTTTCTGGACGATCGAGAATGGCCTGCACGAACTCCGCGATCTTTCGTTGCAGACGACACTCCCAGAGAATGTCCGCTTCACAGGAAAACAGGATGTGAGTGCTGGCACAGTGGCGTTTGACGAGAAGACACGAAACGTCACTTGGACATTAAACAAATTGCCGGTCGACGTGCAGACGGCGACCGTGGATTTTGAAATTGGCCTCACTCCGAGCACTGCAGCCATTGGCAACATCTTGCCTTTGACTGATGTTGCACATTTTGACGCCACAGACAGTGTTGTTGGCGCACATATCTTGCGCAGCGAAGATCCCGTCGATACCTCTCTCATTGGTGATCCATTGGGACGAGGTAAAGGTGTGGTGTTGAAATAATCGAAGTGACTATAAAGAAGGCTACAAAAAATCCCTCCAATCTATGGAGGGATTTTTTGTGGTGCGCCCAAGACGATTCGAACGTCTGACCTCTTCCTTCGGAGGGAAGCGCTCTATCCAGCTGAGCTATGGGCGCGAGTGATGCGAAACTCGAAACTCGTAATGCGAAACGCCGATATCGACAGGATTCGCGTTACGCGTTTTGTGTTTTGTTTTTATCTCCTTCCTCGCATCTTTTGTACGAGCGCATAGATGGTATACCAGGCGGGATGCAAAGGCAATTCCCAGGAATCTGGTGCGCTCCAGGTGGTGCCACCGAAACCGCGTTTGAAGCGGGTGACGCCAGCGAGCGGATGCGTTGTGGCTCCCTCGGGCGCAATGCCCCAAAAGTCATACGTATGATAGCCCAAGCTTTTTGCCACGCGGATGCCTTCCCATTGGAGCAAGTGCGGTGCCATCACATTGCGGTGTTCGTTGGCGGATCCGCCGTGGAGATAGGTTGCTGTTTTTCCAAAGGTCAAAAGAATCATCCCAGCGACCGGGCTGCCTTGGTACTCAGCAAGGAGGATCTGCGCTGTTGTGTGCTGTTGCTCTGTCGGGTCGCCAGCCAAGACGCGTACCATGGTTTCATAATAGTGTTTTGGGTGGGTGCGAAAGCGGTCGCGTGTTGCGGCGGCTTCGAGCAGTGTCCACAGTTCTGAAAAAAGTTCTGCTCCACCACGACGTACAGTTACTCCAGCACGCTGCGCATAGCGGATGTTGTAGCGCGTTTTTTCGTGCATGGCGGCAAGGAGCTCTTCTTCTGTTTGATGGAGATCGAGCAAGAGCGTGGTTTGCGGCGAGCGTGCATGAAAAGGTTTTGCTCCGGTTGGTGCGGTCGCGGTCAGCGGATCTATCTGTAGGGTGATTGCACCAGTTTTTTTGATTGCAGAAAGGAGATCGTCCACATTGTTTTGTGAACCAGAAAAGAGGGGGCCGCGCATGATTGCGGCAGCGGTCCGCCCAAAGGGGAGGGGACGAAGAATAACGTTCGCGAGGCACGTCTCGCCATCCTGGTAGCGCAAGACGTGCGCGCCGGCCGCTTCCTGGAAATCCGCCCATTCCGAAGATTGCAAAAACGCCCCGGAGAGGGGTTCGTTGGCTAAAATGAGTTGGTTCCATTGCGTGGCGTTCATGTGCGGCATCGTAGCACGGTGAAGGAAGAATGAGAATTTTTGCCAGTAAAACTTGACAAAACCGCATTTTTCTGCTAGAATAAAAACAATTAAATTACTGACTTTTCTTTGTATGGAACGTGGACCTGCTTTTGAACAGTACGCGCAAATGGAACGTCCGAATGCAGAAAATGACAACGATGGAGCTATTGAAACAATGCCGTATCGTGAATTGCAGGAGCTGGTTGTTACCAAGCTTACTGCGGTCAATGAAGCCTTGAACACGGAACGCGACCTCGCAGCACAAGTCCGCAAGATGGGTGCCGGCGTATCGCGGGAAACAGCCGAAGGGATCATGCGTCTCGAAGATCAAAAGAACGCATTGCTCGCGGCCGCAAAAGAATATCTTGAGCCAGTCAGCAGAGATGCCAATATGGCAGCTGCGATGGGTGAAGTATTTCTTGTAGTGAGACCAGAAAATTTTGATGAGCTCATGACTGATCCGGGTGAAATGGTGGTGACCGATGACATGATCACCATTGTTGGTGAAACAGAAGAGTTGAGCAAAGAAGAGACGGCACTTGTTGCGCAATCTACCCAGATCGAGGCTCAAATGAAGAGTACTCTTGCTATGATGGGGAATCTTGAAAGAAAGCAAGAACTTATTCCTACGTCAGGATCTGTTGAAAAACAAAAAGAAACATTGGCATCTATGCAAGAGTACCTGCAAGGATCCCTCCGTGCACTTGAAGACGTTGATGCAAAACTTGCGGAAGTCCGCAGCATCCTTTCTTTGGGACTTCCCCAAGAACAGCAAAAACAAGCGGCGTAAATCGAAAGATAAAAAAAGCCCTCGTCCCGTATCCCGGGTCGGGGGTTTTTGGTTTGCGGCGTCTCACGAAGAGATGGCCCGCAGGCGAGAGATGGCCTCATGAACAGTCTTCGAATCGGACCTGAAGCGCTGTTCGAGCTGCTCGAGAACGCTGAGCATATCGCGCGGTCCGTACTGCTCCGGAAGCTGGCTAACGAGATTTCGTATGACCACTCGTCTTTGCGGCGTGGCGTCTTTTGCGAGGCGTGTGATTGCGAGTGTGAAACCTTGGCGTGCCTGTATATCCGCTGTCGCGGCGTTGTCGGTGCCCCGCTCACACGTATCGTGACGCGCGCATCCGTTTCGGTCGGTGTCGCCAGCGGCGTAGGTAACCGTATCTCCGCAATGGAGGCACGAGCCGATGACTTTTGCTGGACTACGCAAAACTGCAATGAAACGGCGGATTCGACTTGCCACACATCCTCCCATTCTGGGGGTTTTGGGTTGGGTGGATTGCCCATCTTTACAGAAAAGTCGTGTTTTGTCAACACGACTCAGTGCTTCCCCAACAATTTCAACGCCGCCCGTAAACGATCTTCGGTTCCGATCGTCGACGCTGGGAGGTCTCGCAATGTTTTTGTGACATCGTTCCTGGTATAGCCAAGCCCAACTAATGCTTCGAGGACGTCGGTATCTGCGGCCATTCCTTCGGGTTGGACGAGCTTGCCGCGGAGTTCCAGGATGATTTTTTGTGCGGTTTTCGCGCCAACGCCAGGGGCGCTTGAAAGGCGGGTGACATCGCCTGCATCGATTGCTGTCATAACTTCGTCCGCGGAGCCGAGGGCTAGAACTTGGAGGGCGGTGCGTGGGCCAACGCCGGAAATGTTGATCAGGGTTTTAAACAGTGCACGGGTTCCGGGTTCTAAAAAGCCAAACAATTCTTGGCTGTCTTCGCGCACTACATGGACGGTGTAGATTTTGCAGCGTTCTCCCACCCGGGCAGCCTGTGTTGCTTGGGGTGTCATCGAAATTTCGTAGCCCACGCCATTCACTTCAAGCGTCAGACGCGGCCCATTTTTTTCCGCAATTATACCTTCAAGGGAAGCAATCATATCTCGTCCAGGGTAGCGTACGGCGAAGGAAGAAACAACTGCGAGTATAAAAAAACCGGCAGGACGCTGGGGTGCGTGTGCCGGCTCGGGCCGTCATCAGAGAGTTTTCATGCGCAGTGGGCAAGCTGGTCTGCTGTGCTTGCGGCGGCAGTGCGGATCGCGGTCAAGCTTGTGTGCGACGCGAGATGTTCGATCATGCCGGCGCTGAGCTGTGGTAGGACATCTGCGAGCCAGTCCTGATCCGGATCTTGGACGAAGGCTCCCTTCTCGAACCGCTGGTGCTTTGCCCCACCTGGAGCGCTGCGGTCGACGAGCGGGTAGGTACCCGTTCCCTTGCTCAAGGAGAGGAGAAACTGCACCATCGCTTCTTCATCTCCTGCGAATTCCAGGAAGACGGCGATGTCCGCAGTGTTCAGCGTCCACCAGCGGGCGTACGGCCTGCCGGCTCCGGGAGCAAAGAGGTCTTCCTTGAATGCGTTCGTTGTCAGGAAGCTGGCCATGCCCACGTTGGCTTCTTCAGGCGACCAGACCTGCGACTCCGTTGGTCGCGGACGAACCCGGAGTCGTTCTGTTTGCACCACACGTCCGAGCCGTCGTGGGGTCGCGATGCAGAGGGTTTGGCGCACGATACCCTCCACGCAACAGCTGGTATCGTCCGTCTCCACAACGCGTTGCAGCAAATACCGGGATTCGATGATACTTCCCTTGGGGATCATGCCTTACTCCTTCTGTGCGACGCCCCGATCTCAACATAAACAACCAATGTTGTCTAGGGTTAGGTAAAGAAAAACACTCCGGATGGATACGGAGTGTTTTTCGTTTTGTCGTGTTCCTTTTTACTGTATCGGCCCGATGTAGCTCTTCGCGAGGACGACGTGGTCAAAATGGATGCTGTTCACTTGTCCCAGAGTGTCTTGGTCGACGTAATGGCTCAAGGAGAAGTAGTTGATGAGCAGGTTCGGGTCCGTGCGCCACTGGAATCCTTCGAAGGCCGATCCTGTACCAGGCACGAAGTTGTCTTCGTCCCATGTCCCCGTGACACCTCCCTTGATGTCCGAAACCAAGACGCCGTTGATCCACATGGAGATTTCTCCATCAGACGCAGTCGGGCTGTTCAGTTTCAACCGGACTTCAATGCAGTTCCATTGATCGAGCGCGATCGTCACGTTCGGGTTATTGATGAAACTGTTGCCATAATATTTGCCTGGAAAAAATGAGGTGGTCCGCATCTCCGGCCAATAGTTAAAGAAATCGAATGTGGATGCGGTGACTTTTTCTTGTGTCGGTTCGGCACCAAGGTAGAAAAAGTCTGAGCCGTTTGGTTTGACTCCGGCTGGCGAAGTCGGGTTTTTTGTTGAGGGAGGATTGTTTCCCCCGAGGCGAATGCCCGAATGATGGAAGGTCCTATCGGTATTGTATTTGACGTACCAACGCGCGTAGACCGTGTCGCTGTATCCTTGCGGAAAGGATTTGTACAGGATGGCGATGGGATTGGTGTTCGCCGTTGTTGAGAGTTTGATGGATTGGTGCCCCGTACTTTTTGCGGGCGATGTCGACGGATCCAGGGCGATGGTTGCCGTTCCGGAATTGTTGCTCCAGTGTCCGAAGAGTTCCTGTGTCGTTGCTTCTTCGCCCATCTCGGTGAAAATGACGTTTGGGTCTTTGTCGATGTTGGTATCTCCAGGATATTGGGCAGCGATACCGAGGATGTTGCTCGGAGGCGTATTCGTATTGGTGTTTGTATTTGTCTGCACGACCGGTTGGTTCGTGTTGGTATTTGTTGCTGGGATGTTTGTATTGGTGTTTGTCGTAGGCGGAGTGTTGTGTGCCAGGGCGTCTCGTTCGCTTTGCGTGCAGACATTTTCCCCAATAGTAGTCAGGTTGCTTGTCGTGTATTCCGCGGCCGACTGAATAGGGCTACCGACGACGTAATGCGGGAAAAATGCGTCAGACAGATCATCGACAAGGCTGGTCCATTGCGAGCCAAAAAGCGCGGCTGCAACAGCGCTTGAGCCAAGCGCGTGCAAGACACCACACTTGTTGACGGTGTAGACCGTTGGGGCACTGACCAATTTCACCAAGCGGGTCCCTGGTTTGTAAGTGACATTTCCTGCCAGGGGATAGCTTGCAAGTTCGGTGGCACTGACGACGACAACAGTATGAAAGTTTTGGTACCAAGAGAAGAACATCTTTTCACTTGGGAATGCATACCGCTTGCTGTTCCAGACATAATAGACGGTCGAGGAACCAGCCGTTTTGATCAACGAGTTGTTGACGACAATCGCATTAGCTCCTTTGAGGTTAAACAAAAGGAACAAGCCAATGATCGCTGGAATCAGGAGTAGACCGATTCTTTTGGGCGTAAAAAACGCGAGAAGGTGAGACATGAAAATGGGTGTTACCTTGGGTAGATTGCCCCTATAAAGCGTACATGCCGTAGTTCGCGGCTGACAAGGGACATACACTCACGTACGTTGCGCGTCACAGATGAAAAAACCATGAACAAAAAAGACGCACCGCATATGCAGTGCGTCTTTTTGCTGAACGGTCTAGATTTTCTCAATTCCAATCCAGATGGTCGCTCCCTGTATTTCTACCTCTTCGTGAAACGGAAGTTCTTTTCTCCCAACGCTGACTGTTTTTGCGCGAACCGCTTTCGCGAGTTCGTCATGCATCGTCGTCATGTCTCCCTCGAGCGACCCCGCGTCGTAGGCAAGCGAGATCATATCGCTGACCTGCATCCCAGATTTCTTGCGCAGGTTTTGCACGTGGCGGGAAAGTTCGCGAAGTGCGCCGGCTGCTTTGAGGGCAGGGGTGAGTTTGGTGTCGAGAGTGATTGCCAGTTCGCCCTCTTTGTTCGAGGCAACTTCGAGAACGTTCAACTCTTCACGAATAACCGCTTCGAGCACGTCAGAAAAAATGCCACCAGTGATCGTTGCTTTTGCGAGCGGCTGACGAACGGGGAGCGCGGTCTTGGCTCGCTGTTCTAAACCAAGGGAAACAATTTTTCGCACTCGGTCCATTTCTGCGAGCAGAGTCTCGTTCAACTGGCCGTTGTCTATCTTCGGCCAATCTTCAAGATGCACGGATTCCTCTTCACCGCCGAGTTCGCGATACAACAGGTCTGCGGTGAATGGGCAGAACGGCGCGAGGATTTTTGCGAAGGTATGGAGGATAGCACCAAGCGTTTCGCGTGCAGCGGCTGCATCTTTCACGTCATCACTCTTAAAACGATCGCGGCTGCGGCGGACGTACCATGTGGAAAGGTCGGTGACAAAGTCTTGTAACGCACGCGCTGGTTCGACGACGTGATACGTTTCGAGATCGTTGGTCACGTCATGTGTGAGTTGAGCGAGACGAGCCAGGATCCAGCGGTCCAGGACGTTGTCCGACTGGATTGCTGCGTTGCCAGACGCTTCTCCCAACGACGGATCGTTTGATGCGTATGTTTTGTAGAACGTCAGCACGTTCCACAGAATCAGGAAGAACTTACGTTGTAATTCAGCGAGATCTTTTTCGTCGAAGCGTTTTGGGTCGCCTGGTTGGTTGATCGAGTACATGTAGAGGCGGACGCAGTCGGCACCGTACTTTTCGATCATGCCCCATGGATCCACGATGTTGCCTTTGGATTTCGACATCTTTTGTCCTTTGGTGTCGAGAACGTGTCCCAAAGAAATGACGTGCTTGTATGGCGTGCCATGGCCTTGGAGGACGGAGACTGCGAGGAGAGTGTAAAACCAGCCGCGCGTCTGGTCGATGGCTTCGCTGATGAAGTCTGCAGGGAATGCTTTGCCTTCATCAATCTTTTCTTTGTTCTCAAACGGGTAATGCCATTGGGCAAACGGCATGGCGCCAGAATCAAACCAGACATCAATCACTTCCTTTGTGCGATGCATGGTGCCATTGCAGGCTTTGCAGGGGATGGCGAGTTCGTCGACGAACGGGCGGTGCAAATCCACTTCGTCGCCATTCTTCGGTAGGCTGCCTGCTGCCTCTTCGAGTTCTGCGAGCGAACCAATACACAACTGTGCATCACAACCATCGCATAGCCAGATCGGCAGCGGAGTGCCCCAATAGCGTTCGCGGGAGAACGACCAGTCTTTGATCCCGCGCAGCCACTCGCCGAAGCGACCGTCTTTGATGTATTCCGGTGTCCAATGGATTTCTGCGTTTGCAGCGAGCAGTTTGTCGCGCAAATCAGTCATGCGGATCCACCAGGAATCACGCGCGAAGTAGAGGAGTGGTGTCGAGCAACGCCAGCAGAAGGGGTACTCGTGTTCGTACGGCAGTTCGCCGTAGAGCTGGCCGTGTTCTTGGAGGTACGCGAGGATCTGCGTTTCGGTCTCTGGTTTTTTGACCACGAGGCCTTTCCACGGCGTGACGATATCGGCAAACGTTCCGTCTTCGTTCACGGTGTGGATTTTTGGCAGCCCAACCTTTTTACCAAGTGCAAAGTCGTCTTCTCCGTACATAACTGCTGTATGCACGACACCGGTTCCGTCTGATGTCGTAACGAAGTCAGCGGAGAGAACGGAGTAGGCAGTCCCATGTGTGAAAGTATCTCCTGCTGTGCTCGCTACGGTTTCTAAGTTGAGAAAGTCGAACAGGGGGAGATAGTGTTTGCCAATGAGGTCGGCAGTCACGACGTTTTCACGAGGAGCAGCTTGGTCTTCTGGTCGCAATGCGGTGATACGTTCCTCAGCAAGAATGTATGTTTCACCTGGCTCAGACGCGCTCTGCACTTTGACATAGCGAATGTTGGGGTGGATGGCGAGCGCAATGTTGCCCGGCAGTGTCCACGGTGTTGTTGTCCACGCGAGGATGGATGTTTTTGGATCATCAACGAGGCGGAACTTTATAAACACGGAACGGTCTGTCACTGTTTTGTATCCTTGTGCCAGTTCGTGGCTTGAAAGCGCAGTGCCACAACGCGGGCACCACGGGACGATGCGGTAATCTTGGTAGAGCAAGCCTTTTTTCCAAGTCTCTTTAATAATCCACCACACACTTTCCATGTATGTCGTTTCGTACGTCACGTACGGATGTTCGAGGTCCACCCAAAAGCCGATGCGCTTGGTCATCTTCTGCCATTCTTCAAGGAACGACCACACGCTTTTTTTACATTCCGCATTAAAAAAGGCAATCGATTCTTTCGGCGTTGCTTTTAATGATTCGATTTGCGGTTTGCCAGAAATGCCGAGTGCTTTTTCGACACCTAACTCGACCGGGAGGCCGTGGGTATCCCAGCCACCTTTGCGATCGACACGGAATCCCTGCATGGTTTTGAAACGGGGGAGGAGATCTTTGAATGCCCGAGCTTCAATATGATGGATCCCCGGTTTGCCATTTGCGGTTGGCGGACCTTCAAAAAATACAAAATTTCCCTGGGGAGCAGGTTTTTCCAAGGTTTTCTTAAAGATATTCTGCTCTTCCCAAGAACGGAGCAGCTCTTCTTCCATTTTCGAAAAATCAACGCCAGGCATAGGAAATGAGGGGTTTTATCTGTTCGGCTAGTATAGCAATAGGTGTTGCGCTGGCAATGGGCAAACCCTCTTTGTGCATAAGGCCACATACATCTTGCACTCCTTGGGAAACCTAGGGATATGCAAATCCACAGAGTCAGCTACCGTGTCCGAGGCTTTGTCAGACTCGCCAATTACGCCATACGGTGGAGCTGTATGGTCACAGACAAAGCCAAACACAAA
>CALRHY010000002.1 GCA_943359495.1 Candidatus Uhrbacteria bacterium RIFOXYB12_FULL_58_10 | reverse complement strand
AGGCTTCTTTTTCTCGTCTGTTTCGTACGGTTCTCGGATTTTTGGTGATTGCTGCGCTGTTGGATTTTTTGACCATTGTTCGGCTGCATGTCTATGGCGCCGAGGCGGCCTATCAAACACTGATTTTTCTTTTCACTTTTTTTATTCTTGGACTCGGCGCTGCCTCAATTGGGCGCTATCGGATCCAACCGTTGCCGATTTTTCTGTATTTTTCCGGGCTTTTTTTTACCCTCGGGATCATGTACGGCGTTGCTTACATGGCGGCCGATCTTGCCAAGCTTGCGACAGGGACACTCCATCCGTATCTGCTGTGGTTTGTTGGGCGCTGTACGTTTGTTTTGTTTTTTTTAGGTGGTGCGTTGCTTTTCCGGCGCAAAAAAGTCATGACCATCCCATGGGTGGTTGGTGTGGTCGTACTGCTTGGTTTGAGCACACTTTTGTTTTTTCACCTTTTGCGTTGGTGGGAACCGCTGTTGCTCGGGGCGCACGCTGGTGTGATTGGTAGGCCGTGGGAGTTGCTTTCTTTTCTTGGACTTCTCATCGCCGGCGTTTTTTTGTCACGTGTCCATGAAGAAAAAAAACAGGAGCCGCAGTACGCCTGGATCTCTCTCTTTTTTGGTTTTCAATTGCTGGCCAGCCTTGCCATGTTGGTTTCACGGCAAGAGTTTGATCTCTGGTTTTTCTTCGCCTTCCTCCTCCAGATTACTGGTTTTTTTGCATTGCCGCTCGGATTCGGAACAGAACTCGCTGCGTTGTTCGAGGAGCGCGAGCATTTACTTGAGCATGTCCGCGCGCAAAAAACATTGATCCTCCAAGAAGAGGCACGGCTTTCGGCTGTCACCAACGCCTTGCCGATTGGTTTTGCGTTACTTCGGGCAAAAGGCCTGCAACCGATCCTGATGAACGGCCAGATTGCCCAGATTTTTGATGGCGAAAGTACGGTGCTCGGTGATCCAAAAGCCCTGATTCGTCGTTTCCAGCTGCAGCATCGCGATGGGACACCATATACACCAACACAGCTCGTTCCTGCTCTTGTCGTCCGTGGACAGAAGGCGGTTATTGATGAAGATGGGGTCATTACCGGGCAGAGCGGCGACCGACACTACCTACGCATTACCGGCGCGCCGATCCGCGATGCCAAAGGAGTGATCTCTATGGTGATCATGCTCGTCGAAGACATCAGTGACCGTGTGCGTTTGGCACAGCAATTAACTGATCGGGAAAATGCATTGCAATCTGCGTACGAACGCTCGCAAGCGCATGAAAAAGAGATTGTCCGTTTGAAGGACGAATTCGTTTTTGTGGCTGCTCATGAACTGCGTGCACCGGTCAATGCAATTCGTTGGAATATTGAATTTTTGAAAGAGCAGAAAGGGACGAATCGTATACCCAAGGAAATGCAGGAACGGTTTGGTGATATTGATCAGGCATCCGTACAACTCCTGCTCCTCGTCGAAGACTTGTTGAACATCGCCCGCCTCGACGAAGGAACGGTCCCCGTCGTCCCGATGCTATTTTCGTTGAACGACGCGGTGCAAGAAGCAGTGCGTGTGGCGAAACCATTGGCAAAAAAAGCAGGGATTCGTTTGGACGAAGGGATAATTACAGGCATAGTCTATGCTGACCAACGCCGTGTGACGGAAGTGGTACAGAATTTGTTGACGAACGCAGTGAAATACAATCGGCCGAATGGTTCGGTGGTCATTTCTGTGGTGGAGAAAAAAGAGACGGTTTGCTTGTTGGTGAAAGATACCGGTATTGGCATTGCGCCTGCGGATCTCGCAAAAATGTGTACCAAATTCTTCCGTGTCCAGCGGAGCGAAACACAGAATATCGAAGGGACCGGGCTCGGGCTCTTTATTGTCCAAAACTTATTGCAGCGCATGGGTGGCAGTATTCGCGTCGAGAGCACAGTAGATGTGGGGAGTACGTTTATCGTTGAGCTTCCCAAGGCAGCACCTCGAACAACGGTATGACGGCATCTTTAAAAAAAACAACACGTTCGACGAGGAAGAAAAAAGCGGTAGCTGCTTTTTCTTTATCTCCGGCGCATGCGCATTTGTCGCTCCATTTCCCCAAAGGATTTTTGTGGGGGACAGCGACTGCAGCACATCAAGTCGAAGGTGGAAACAAAAAAAATGATTGGTCCTTGTGGGAACAGCTGCCAGGAAAAGTTGCTGGCGGTGATCGCTCTGGTCGTTCGGCGGACCATTATCATCGTTATGCCATGGATTTTGATCTGGCCGCCGCGCAACACATGAATGCGCATCGCCTCTCCGTCGAATGGAGTCGTATTGAGCCGCGCGAAGGCGAGTGGAATGTAAAAGAAATCGCCCATTACCGTGCCGTCCTTGAAGCCTTGCGTGCCCGCGGACAGCAGACGATGGTGACCTTGTTCCATTTCACTGTCCCACAATGGTTTGCAGCGCGTGGCGGCTGGGCCGGGAAAGATGCGGTTGGGTATTTTTCGCGTTTTGCAGCAAAGGCAGCGGATGCATTCGGTGATCTTGTGGATTTTTGGTGTACGCAAAACGAACCATTGGTCTATTTGGTCATGGGTTATGTTCTTGGAACCTGGCCGCCAGGTGTGAAGAATTATCGCACTGCATGGACGGTCTTTCGTCATCTCACTGCCGGCCATGTTGCTGCAACAGTAGAGTTGCATGAGCGCGCTCGGATGTTGGGACGCGCCGTGCCAGTGGGAGTCGCAAACAACCTGATCTCTTTTTATTCGTATCGTAAGCATTCGCCGCTCGATGCACTTTCTTTGTCTCTCAGCGATTGGGTGTGGAACCATGCCTACTATCGCGAGACACGCGGCAGCCATGATTATCTGGGGGTGAATTATTATTTTCATCAGCGCATAAAACGTGAAGAGGGAAAACTGGTACAATTATTTGTCGACCTGCGCGCGGAGAACCGCGAGACGAGCGATATCGGATGGGAAGTCTATCCAGCGGGAATTTTTGATGTGCTCCAAGAATTGGGCGAACACCATCTTCCTATTTACATCACCGAAAACGGGATCGCGACGGTGAATGACGACCGTCGTATTCGGTTTTTGGTGGCGTATCTCAAGGAGGTGTACCACGCTATCCAATCCGGCATCGATATCCGTGGCTACTTTCATTGGTCACTGCTGGATAATTTTGAATGGGAAAAAGGCTATGCCGCGCGGTTCGGGTTGATCGATGTGGATTGGCAGACCTTGCAGCGACGGCCGAAGAAAAGTTTTTCTGTGTACGGGCGTATTGCCGGAGAGAATGCGCTGTCACACGATATCTTGCGTTATGTTGGTCACGGCGTTCTCTAATATCACCGCATCAACCACGAGCGGTATCGGGAGCACAGCGCTCCTTGGTATTGGTTTACCCTTCTTTTTTGCGGTGATTGTTTTTGCTGGCGGATTTATTTTGCTGGGCATGGTACTCATGCGCTCATTCCGGTCGCAGAACATTGCAACAAAAGAGCTGGCGAGTTTGTTTGCCGCATCGCCGTTTCCACTCTTGTTCTTGAAACGAGATGGAACGATAGGTCGGACGAACCCCGCGGTGGAACAGTTGTTGGACGCGGTCGGGGTGACACACCGACGGCTTGCGGCACTCGAACCGTACAAGAGCGTCATGGCGCATGCTGACCGTGGCGAAAAGCATGTCTGTGAAGACATTACCTTTGTTGATCAGCGCGAGAAGCGGGAATACCAGTTGCGTGTTCGTCGTGTGTTCGCGGGACGACGGACCATTGGTTGGATGATTGGCTGCCATGATGTCACCCGCGAACACCATTTGGAGCAGGCTAAACGCGATTTCGTGGCGCTCGTGAGTCATCAACTCCGAACGCCGCTCTCTGGGCTCAACTGGACGATCGAATTTTTGACCGAAGATGGCGCTGGAAAGATCAGTGAAGACCAGCGGCAGTATCTCCAACAGATGAGTGAGGCAGTCGAGGGAATGGTCGATTTGGTAAGCAACCTTTTGTTGATCACGAAAGCGGAAGGGGGAGAGACGGGTGCTTCTGCGGTACCAGTCGACCTTGGGGTGTTGACCCAGCACGTACTCCGCGAATTTATTGCTTCTTGCACAGAACAGAAACTTCACGTGGAAACGCACATTCCCGAACACACCCCATCGGTATTTATCGATCCGTCCTTAGCACATCAAGTCTTGGATATTTTGCTAGCCAATGCCGTCAATTATAATCGGCAAAATGGGAGTCTTATCGTTTCGGTGATGGAAGATGCTCATGCTGTGCAAGTACAGATTCAGGACACCGGCCTTGGTATCCCTGTTGTTCAACAGCATCTCGTCTTTCAAAAATTCTTCCGCGGTGATAATGTAGTGCGGAAAGAGACCGAGGGAAAAGGTCTTGGTTTGTATATTGCACGCACTATTGTTGAGGCATCTGGCGGGACGATCTGGTTCACATCAAAGGAGGGAGAGGGGTCGACCTTCATCGTCTCTTTGCCCATATACCACGCCCCGAAAGCCAGAGAGAACATTGCCTGAAATCCGCTCGCCTATGGAAGCACCCAAACCCATTCAAGTGTTGATTGCCGAGGATGATAAATTCCTGCGGAATGTGCTCCAGGCAAAACTGGTTGCCGAGGGCTTTGGCGTCCGCATCGCTGCAGATGGCGAAGAGGCGATCACGGCAATCGCCGAAGCCACTCCGGATATTTTATTGCTCGACATCATCATGCCAAAGAAAAATGGTTTTGATGTTTTGGAAGACCTGCGTCTTAAAGGACGTCAAGATATTCCGGTGGTGATTTTGTCGAATCTTGGTCAGGATGAGGATGTGCGCCGCGGACTTGCTTTGGGTGCCGTCGATTTTTTGGTGAAAAGTGACCACTCGTTGAAAGATGTTGTTGAAAAAGTGAAACTGTACGCAGCAACCTCGCGGAAACCTGCGACAAAGTTGTCGTAGTCGGTCGCTGCTGTGGTGCGTTTTTCCCCATACGTTTTGTTCTCATGGTACTCCCTCTTTCGCCGGACACACTGAAACAAACACTGCTTGCTCTCGGGGTGACGGATGAGCCTGGGTGGAAAGCTTTGCTTGAAGAAGCAGAGCGTCGTGGGACGGATCTTGAAACCGTCATTGTTGACCGTGAATTGCTGACCGATGAAAATTTTGGCAAACTGATTGCCGATCAATACGGCGTTCCGTATGTCCAGCTTGCTTCGGTCGGCATCGCACCAGAGGTACAGACGCTGGTGCCGGAATCGCTTGCCCGCGCTCAGCGACTTCTACCATTTGCCGTTGTTCCGGACGGCGTGAAGGTGGCAATGCATGATCCGAGCAATCATGAAGCGATTCGTATTTTGGAAAAAAAGGCAGGCAAACCGATTCTTCCTTCTTTCGCCACATTGCGTGATTTAGACAAGGCATTCGGTATCTATCGGCAAGGAATTAAGGAAACGTTTTCCGACCTCATGGGGAGTCATCTCGCTGCTGCGGGAAATTCATTTCGCCCCGAAGATTTGCCGGTTACGAAAATCGTTGATGCCCTTTTGGAGGAGGGGTTTGAAAACGGTGCGTCCGACATCCATGTCGAACCGCAGCGCGAGGATACCGTCATTCGTTTTCGTGTCGACGGAATTTTGCGCGATGTTTTGAAGGTGCCGAAGCGCGTCCATGATTTGTTGGTGGCGCGTATAAAAATTTTGGCGAAAATCAAAACAGACGAACATCGCAGTGCGCAAGATGGAAAATTTACCTACATGCTTGTCGATGCGCGGATGGATGTTCGTGTATCGATCGCTCCGGTGATTGAGGGGGAAAAGGTGGTGATGCGTTTGCTCTCCGAAAAAATGCGGCGGTTTGCTTTGGAAGAGTTGGGATTGCGCGGAACGGATTTGCAAAAAATACATACGGCGCTCGAAAAGCCGTGGGGTATGATCTTGTCGACCGGGCCGACCGGATCCGGAAAAACAACGACGCTCTATGCCATGCTTCGTATCTTGAATGAACGCGCGGTGCATATTGCCACCATTGAAGATCCGGTAGAATATGAATTGAGCGGTGTCAGTCAGATCCAGGTGAATCCAGAAACGAATCTGACCTTTGCGGATGGACTGCGCTCCATTTTGCGACAAGACCCAGACATCATCATGGTTGGCGAAATTCGCGATGCCGAAACCGGGGAGATTGCGGTGAATGCGGCAATGACCGGCCACCTCCTCCTTTCGACCGTACACACGAATGATGCTGCGACAACGATGACACGTCTCTTGGAAATGAAGATCGAACCATTCCTGCTCTCGTCGACGATGAATATCATCATTGGCCAGCGCTTGGTGCGTCGCAATTGTCGAACGTGTTTGGTTTCCTACGAAGTACCGGTCACAAAATTGGAGGGAACGCTTCCGCCCAAGCTCATGGCTGACCTGTTCCGTGACAAAGAAACAGTCTTGCTCTACCGCGGCAAGGGATGTCTTGCCTGCGGCGGCACAGGTATGGTTGGGCGGATCGGTATTTTTGAAGTGTTGGAAGTAACGGAAGCGATCCGAACACTTCTCGGAGCTCGGGTCTCTGCCGACGAGATTCGAAAAAAGGCGATTGAAGAAGGCATGACGACCATGTTTGAGGACGGGATTCGGAAGGTGCTTTCCGGTGAAACGACGATCGAAGAGGTACAACACGAAACAAGAATGTAATGTCGCGCTTCTTTGGAAGCAGAGAGGGGGATATGCAGTTTTCTCTTGTCCAATCCGTCCGTAATACGCTTGATCATTGGATGGTCCGCCCGATCGAACGGGTCATGCTTGCAAAACAGCTGGCAACGATGATCAAGAGCGGTATCGTTTTAGATGAGGCCTTGGATATTTTGATCAGCCAGTCTTCCGCAGGGCGCCTGCGTGCGGTACTTGCGGATACCAAGATGCGGGTGACGCGCGGTGAGCGGCTTGCGGACGCTTTTGCAGCACGCCCCGGCGTTTTTTCTTTGCTGTTCGTTTCTATGGTGCGCGTTGGTGAGGCATCGGGAACACTGGAAGCAAACCTTCGCTACATCGCAAGTCAGCTCGAAAATGACTATGAGTTGCGGCGCAAGGTGCGAGGTGCTTCGGCCTATCCGGCGCTGGTGTTTTTTTTGACCATTGGTATGGGAATGGGGATATCGTATTTCATCCTGCCGAAATTGATCCCGTTGTTTACCTCTTTTCGCGTCGCGCTGCCGCTTTCGACCATCATCGTCCTCGCGTTGGCACACTGGGTGGCGCGTTGGGGAGCAATTGCTTTTCCTGCAGCCCTCATCGTTTTTCTTCTTCTTCGATTGTTCCTCCGGTCGCCCATTGCCCGTCCTGCGTGGCATCGCGTTATTGCGTACCTGCCCTTGTTTGGTCAGTTGAGTATTTCCATAAACTTGGCGCGTATGGGACGGACTGCTGGCGTCCTGCTCGAGGCAGGTTTGTCTATTGTGGATGCACTTCAGATCACTGGGGAGACCATGCAAAACGAAAATTATCGACGTCTACTTTTTTCTGTCCGCCGCTCGGTCGAAGGCGGCGTTTCTCTTGAAGATGCCTTTCGGGTGGCTGGAACATCGCGCCGCATAATCCCACCACTCGTTTCGCGCATGCTGATGGTGGGCGAACGCAGCGGAACACTGACGCAATCGTTTCTATCGCTCGCTGATTTTTTTGAACGCGAAGTAGATTCGGCAACAAAAAACCTTTCGACCATTTTGGAGCCGGCATTGATTCTGATGATCGGCGCAGTGGTCGGCATGCTGGCGCTTTCGATTATCACTCCGATCTACAGCATCACTGGATCACTGCACGTCTAAATACGCCGCCACTATGTTCGGTCCTTTCCCCCCACAACACGCCAATAGTCGGAAAACGCTGCCTGGGGAGCGCGGGTTTACCATGATTGAACTGATAGTAGTTTTCGCTATTATTGCAGTGATTTCTGTCGTTTCGATTCCACTCGGTGCGCCGCTCCAACGGAATAGAGATTTCAGTAGTACAACGGCCGATGTCTGGGGAACATTGCGGCGTGCCCAAGCGTTTTCAGCGGCAGGTGTCCGTTCTTCGGGATTCGGCGTCCATGTGGTGACGAGTACGTACGGAGCGGTATACACGCTTTTTCAGGGAGGGTCGTATACAACGCGAGATGCTTCGTATGACGAAGTCTTTACGCTTCCGGCAACCATCTCCCTCGCGGCAACGATTGCAGGAAATGGATCGGATATCGCCTTTGCCCAAGCAACCGGAAAGACCGTAACAACAGCAACACTGATATTGACCAATGATGTGAGCCAGACAGCAACCATAACAGTCAACGCAGATGGCATGGTCAACCACTAATCGACATCGAGGGCAGAGTCTGGTGGAAGTGATTACCGCCCTGGCGCTGTTTGGCATTATTGCGTCAACCGTCGGGGTGTTTACTTTGCAGAGTTTAAGTAATGCGCAACGTGCGGGCGAATCGACGACCGCGCTGGCCTATGCGCGGGAAGGCTATGAAGCGCTTGTTTCGATTGTCGAACGGGCTTGGAATGTTTTTTCTACCAGCGGGTTGAATGGCTTCGGGTTCGGGACGGATAGTGCATGGACATTTTCCGGGAGCGGGGATAGTTCGGGCCAGTATAGTAGGAATGTGACGATCTCTGCGGTGCAACGTAATTGCTTGACTGGCCATGTGGTCACATCGGCTGGAACGACGGACGCGCTTTCGAATGCGGCGAACCTTGCGGTCGGCTATACGCCGGGCGACTTAGCGAGTTCGACCACGTCGACTTTTTTTGGTTTTTTGACGCACTGGAACCGCGGCGAACAGTTATGGACCACAAGCAGCGACTGGTCGGCGGGGAGTACGACAGATACGGTACGCGTTGCCTATGGCGATGGTGAATTAGAACTTGGGCCGCAAACGCTGTGGGTTACAGATGGAAGGACGGGCTTTTTGGATGCTGCAGGGACCGCGACCATGAATGACGTCAAGACGATCGGCACCATTGCGGTCGGTGTACGAAATACATCGGCCAGTGCAAATGTCCTGATCATAGACATCCAGGATCCGAGAAATCCTGTACTGATCGGTTCAACCAGCGTCACTGGTAATGCCAAAAAAGTGGCAATCGACGGAAGTTATGCATACATTGCCTCTGACGATAACAGTACGGAACTCAGTATTGTTGATTATCGTACGCCGTCTGCGCCGGTAGTTGTTGGAACGCTGGATCTTACAGGAACGGGGGATGGTGCGGGAATTGAGATTGTGGGAGACCGCGTCTATATTGGTCGTGCTGCAAGTTCTGGCGCAGAGGTCTATGTCGTGAATGTGAGCAGTAGAACAGCGCCTACCATTACTGGCATGGGGTCGTATGAAAATGGAGTGGCGAACGTCCAAGATTTACGTGTAGCAAACGGAGCCTTGTTTATGGGGGGAACAAGCAGTACTGGTCAATTTCGTATCTTGGACGTGACGAATGATGCATCCATTTCTTCTGCGGGAGTGTACACATCGACGACGCTTGGAAGTATCGCGTCGATTGATATCGTGGGGCGCAGAGTATATGCAGGAACGGTTTCAAATAGCGGAAACGCTGAATTTTTTATTTTCGACACGTCGACCACTAGTTCTATTTCCGTTCTCGGACAGTTCGAGACGTCAGCGTTGATCAACGGTGTTACAGTGACAGATCATGGGTATGCTATTCTTTCCTCCGGCAACACTGCGCGTATTGTAAACGTCAGCAACCCCGCATCGCCGACGAGTGTTTCAACGCAACAATTCGGTGGAGCGACTGCTTTTTCGGATATGCGTGGAAACACGTTTGTGGTTGGAGTAGCCAGTACCACCGCGGAGTTTAGTATTTACCGGGGCGGGCCCGGTGGTTGGCTCCTTGGGGAGCGCGTCGCACAGCTCGATTTGACAGGAAACGCGGATGGTACCGCCCTTGCCTATGCCTGCGATACGCTCTATGCAGGAACGGCGGTGAACAGTTCCGCTGCAGAATTCTTTACCTATACTGTTACCACTTCCACGGCCCCGGCCTTGCAAGGGAGCTTGGAAATTGGTGGAACGATCAATGGGATGTCGCGCAGCCGTGAACGTATGATTTTGGCGATCAACGCCACTGGTGGTGTTGATGTGGAGGTGGTGGACATTACTTCGGCGACTGCACCTGTAGCGACGAGTACCCTCGCATTGACCGGGAACCCAAACGCACTGTCGGTGGCCGCTGCTGGGGATGTTGCCTACGTCGGTACTGCAACCAATGGGAGTGGTGCAGAATTTTTTGTTCTCAATATGACGACCTCGACCGCGCCGACGCAGGCGGGATCGTTGGAAATGACTGCTGACATAAACGCTGTGGCTGTTTCTTCGACCGTTGCCTATGTTGCCTCGTCGGACGACAGCAAAGAATTCCAAATCATCGATGTCACAACCTCAACGGCCCCGGTCTTGTTGGCGTCATTGGATCTTGCTGGAACGGACGATGCCACCGGGGTCTCAATACGGAATGGGCGGGCATATGTGAGCCGCTCCAGCGGGACGGCTGATTTTGCCATCGTCAATGTGACCTCATCAACTTTGCCGACATTGGTAATCAGTATGGATTTGCCTGAGGTACAAAATAAAGTATTCGCTGGGGAAGGGAACTTTGTCTTTACAACCGCCTCCTCGACCGGCATCGGTCTGAATATTATTGATATTACTACTGAAACTGCGCCAGTAGTTACATCGACGGTTTCGTTGCTCGGCCCGGGGACGGATATTATTCCTGGGGCGTATGCAGGGGAGCTCTTTGTTGGGTCGCGGTATGATAGTGGGGAGATTCAGACTTGGCGCCCGGGCCCGACTAATACCTATAACACAGCCGGAACATACTTGAGCCCCTCGATGCGCATTGGTTCGAGTAAGGGGATGGGTGTCCTTTCTTGGTCGCCATATCTGAAGCTCGGTGCCAGCCAGACGATCAGTATGCAGATCGCTGGCGCACCGGACACAAACGGCTCTCCTGGGACGTTTACGACCTCGAGTGTCTATACGGATAAGAACGGCAATGTTATACCGACTAGTATGAATAATTCCGTTTGGTGGCGAGTGGCTGTCTTTTTGGCCTCCACGGCTTCGACATCAACGCCAGTCCTGCATTGGATTCGGCTGACCTTTAGTCCATAAGAAGTGCCATGTTCCTTTTTTTTGCTGACTGTTTCAAGCGAGGTTCATTGGCATGGCGGGGGTGCCATGCTGTCGGATTTACGTTAGTCGAAACCTTACTCTATATCGTTTTGATCGGCAGCATCTTGGTGACGTTTTCCTATTTTTTTGCAAGCGGCTTGTTATCGCGAGAAAAATCGTTGACCGGGCAGACGATTGAACAAAATACGCGTTTTGTTTTGGCCCGCCTGACACAAGAAATTCGTGATGCAAAAGTGCTGAATGCCAGCACGAGCTACGGACTGAATATTGCCGCAGCAACGAATACGGGGAAAGGACTCTCTTTGGGAACGCTTGATAGTACTGCAAGTGCGACGGAGTTTTATGTAAACAGTGGTGTTTTGGAAGTCCGCCGCGGCACTGCTGCCGCGGTCGCGTTGACCAGCAGTGATGTGCAGGTACAGCTTTTTCAGCTGACGAATCGTTCTTCTGGGACAAATCGCGCAGTTGCTATTCTCTTGCAGATGCAGGCGCTGCGTCCGACATCCTCAATAGCATATGGAGCGTCTTCTTCTGTACAAGCCACGGTGAATCTTCGTAATCGCTGATATGCGCTCTGGCTTTTCTTCCTTGCTCATGATCGTCCTGGTTGCTGCTGTTATGATGACGCTTGGGTTATCCGTCCAGCTCAGTACAATCTCCGGTATTCAAGAAACCACTCTCGCAAATGAGAGTGAACAGGCGTATATTGCTGCAGAGGGCTGTGTGCAGGATGCGCTTTTGCGGCTCCGAAATGATCCAAATGCAGCAGAGGGACTGCTCAGCATTGTCCTCGGAACAACGCAGTGTACAACGACTATCGCCCGTGCCGGAAAATTGCGGACGATTGTCGGTCGCGGCACGTTTGGCCAAACAACACGCATGGTTCGTGTCTTGGTCAGTGTCGAGGTGGCTCCTGGACCAGTAACGATTCTTTCTTGGCAAGAAGGGACCTAGTTTTTCTTTTTCGACAGCATGTTTCGTCTTCCTTTTGGGCTCGACCATCCATTGCTCGGCATCGATATCTCCGACGCATCCGTCGAGGTAGTTGTGCTGGAACAGCAACAGGGGCCGCATTTGCGTTCCTCTGCACGTTTGGAATTGCCCCCAGGTATCGTTGTTCGCGGTGCCATTCAGGAACCAAAAAAACTCGTAGACGCATTGCGTGCCGTACGGATGCAGTTGGAGAAAGAAGGGGTGCGTACTGTTGACGCGGTGTTCGCTCTGCCAGAAGAGTATACCTACACACGACGCGTCGTGCTTCAGAAAAAAACAGGCGTGGCTTGGCGGTCACAGGCAGCAACGGCGGTTGCAGAAAGCGTGCCTTATGCGCTTGCAGATGTGGTGTGGGACGCATTGTTGTTGGCAACACATGAAGAGAGCTGGACAGCGCTCTGTTTCGCGGCACCGCGTTCGATTGTTGCAGCGTATGAGCATGTTCTGTCCTCTGCAGGGTTTCGGCCGCATCTTGCTGCGTCGAACGCCGTGGCACTTGCCCAGGCTTTTTTTCCGACCGGCGTTCCTGCACCCACCCTTGTTTTGGATATTGGGACAACGACCACCATCCTTTCATTGTTTGATGCCCAGGGAATGTATGCGAGCACGATAGTGGCGGTCGGCGGACAGACATTGACGCAAGCTATTGCCACACAGCGCGGTTCCTCGCTTGAGGAAGCCGAGGAAAAAAAGCGCGAAGCGGGATTTTTGCCAGATGCAGAGCAAGGCGCCGTCTTTTTGTTGCTACAAAAAAACATTCAGCCGTTAGTGCAAGAAGCCGAGGCCTTTATGGCTGAATATACGGAACGTCTGGGAGCCGCGCCAACCCAACTGGTGCTTGCTGGCGGTACGGCACTCATCCCAGGCATTGCTGCGTATCTGAGTGCGGTTTTGGATCTCACTATCGTTTCTGATGCTCGGGCTACAGCACTTGTCGCCAAAACATTTTCCGAGACGCAGACGGTGTCGTGGAAAAAAACGGCGTCATTGTACACGGTTGCTATCGGTCTCGCGCTGTACGGTTTTTTGCCAAAAGAAAAACATTTTTCGCTCGGAAGCGGGACTCCAATGGACGATGGTGGTGCCTCGGCGGAGCAGAGTGGTGTGATGCAAAACATCGCGAGCGTTCTCCCGACGTCGACCGTTTTTTTTCGTAGCTTACTGCAACGGAACGGCATACTGTTATTGGCCTCACTCGGTGTTATCGCGCTTCTGTTTGGTGTTCTTTGGTACAAAGGAGTGTTTCCATCTGCCTTGCATGGCGGTGTTGGTGCACCGACATCGGCATCCGTAGAACGAGCAGTGACCTTTCCAGTGATCGTCTCCTTCACGACAACCTCTTCTGTTCCGCACGCCTTGGTCGGTAATGTGTACGACGCGGAAGCGGTCGGGGAACAGTTGGTATCGTTGTTGGATGTACATGCAGGAAAGAGTACAGGGACGATCCGGATCCAAAACACCGCTGCCCAGGAACGCGTACTCCCTGCGGCCTTGTTGATACATAATGCCTCGGGAACGCGATTCATTATCCGTGACGCGGTCACTGTGGCTGCTCGAAGCACCAGTAAGCCCCTTGCTATCCAGGCGGAGAAAGAGGGTGAGGAAGGGGATGTTGGACCGCAAGTGTTCACCATCGTTGATACCGCGATTGTCCCGCAAACAGGATTGCGCATTTCGAACACTGCTTCCCTTACTGGCGGCGCGCCGCGAGGAACCGTTTCTTCTACAGCGATTGGAGATGCGAAGCAGACACTCTTGGCGACGCTTTTTAACAAGGCGCTGCTTGATCTGAAACAAAAGAAAGAGCCAACTTCTCTTTTCCCATCCAATGTTTTGGAACGGATAGTGATGAGTTCGTCATCGCCAGTACTTGGTAGTGTTGTGGTGCGCGAAGCGGTCGTTCAGGCGCGCGTTCGTGTCCGTACGGTCTCGGTCACTGAAGAACAATTGTTGGCCGTGATCCGTGCCGACACAGCAGGGTTACTTGGTGTTGCATCTGCAGCGCAGTCATATATTTTCTCTGGATGGGAGCTGGGTGCAGGAACGATCGATGCGTTGAATGGAACAGCGGTGATTTCAGTGACGGTTCAAGTGTCGCCTGCATCATAATGTCAGCGGTATGCCATTTTTTCGTACACGCAGTCAAACCAGTGGATTTACTGCAATCGAACTTATCGTGGTCATAGCACTCATTGGGTTTCTCCTCGGTGTGGTGGTGGTTGCCGTCGATCCGGCTACCCGTTTTAAGAATGCACGCAACCAAGAACGGCAGGCAGATGTTGGGGTCGTGCTCGGCGCTTTGTATCAGTATTACAGTGACAACCGCGGGAACATCCCTTCGACGATTGATAGTGTCACTGCATCAGCGCAGGTCCTTGGATCGAACGCGACCGGATGCAACACGTCGTGTACCGCAACCACAACCGCTGTCGCTTGTCTTGATCTCACGTCATCGCTTGTGGATAAGTATCTTTTGAATATCCCGATGGATCCGCAGACTGGAACCTCCGGAAACAGTGATTACTTCGTAAATGTGTTGGTTGGAAGCCATATTGTGGTCGGTGCATGCGATCCGGAAAAAAGCGCAAGTATTTCGGTGACGCGGTAAAAAGCAGGGATATGGTTTCGTGATATACTATATTCAAGATTTAGATCTTTTGTCTTATTTCTATACGGTATGTTTACGAAACGTTTTATGCAGAAAAAGCGAACAGGAGCCGGTTTCACATTGGTAGAACTGCTTGTTATCATCAGCATCATCTCGGTGCTGTTCGCCGTGACATTTGTCGCCATCGATCCAGCTACACGTTTCAAGGCGGCACGCGACGCGCGACGCTATGAAGAAGCGCGCTCGGTCATGGAAGCGATCGTTACCTACGTTGCTGATAATAGCGGTACGATTCCTACAGGTATCGACTCGGTGGCAGGATCTATCCAGGTCTTGGGGACAAGTAGTACTGGGTGCGCAGCTTCTGCATGTTCTGAATTCGGTACTAATAATTCCATTGCAAATGCTTGTTTGGATCTTTCGAGCGCCTTGGTTGATTCGTATCTCGGCGCAATCCCACTTGATCCACTGTACGGCACCACTGGCAATACTCGCTATTACGTCGATAAGACGGCAAATGGTCGTATTGAGGTCGGTTCTTGCGATGCGGAACGTGTCGCCACGATCAATGTGAAGCGCTAAACGGTGTTGTGCCGCTAGCGAAAGTACTACCAAAAGGATTCAGCGTCCCCGAACTGATCGTCGTCATTACGATCATTACCATTCTTTTTGTCGTCGTCTTGATCGGCCTTGATCCGACGTCCCGCATCGCGGCGACCCATGATGGCGAGCGACGCCGCGCCACACACGACATCTTGCAAGCACTCGCTTCGTATGCGGCCGATACTGCCGGAAATGTTCCAACGACAGTTGATGCGCTCACGGCTTCAATCCAGATCGTGGGAACGAACGTTTCTGGTTGCGGGTCGGCGACGACTATTTGTGCCGGCTATTCGCTGATTGAATCTTCATGCGCGAGCCTGACCTCGCTGGTCGATGCGTATCTCGAAAGCGTTCCGACGGACCCAACCACCGGGAGCAGTGGGAACACGCGATACTATATTCAAAAGAGTTATAGTAACCGTCTTGAGGTTGGCGCATGTGATCCAGAAAAAGTGGCTTCCATTGCCGAGCGACGCTGACGGCGGGTCGAATGCCGCGCGCATGTCGCGCGGCATTCTTTTTGCGTCAGTCATCTTTCTTTCTTTCCTACCGCTTATCATTTTTAAAGGATTGGCCAATCCCTTTGTCTTTGGGAGGAGTCTTGCCTTGCGTCTTTTGGCCGCAGTCTGTATTGCCCCACTTTTCTTCTTGTGGAAACGTCGCCCAGAAACGCGGCCGCGGAATAGTGCATTGTTGTGGAGTGTTGGTGCGCTGTTGCTGTTCGCAATCCTCAATGCATTCCATGGTGTCGATACGCTGCGTTCTTTTGCGGGAGACCTTGAACGTGCAGATGGTATTTTCACTCTCCTTGCGTTCGGCGTGTTTTTTTTAGTGTTGCAAACGTTGCTGCGTTCCGGCACCCGTTGGAAAACGCTGTGGGACGTTCAGGTTGCCGTAGGGATGTTGGTGTGTTTGTTGGCCATTGCTCGCTTGTTTGCCATCCAAACGCTGCGTGTCGGCGGCGGGGAGAGTCAATTGATCGGGACATTGGGGAACCCCGCATTTTTTGGGGAGTATATCTTTGTCCTGCTTCTTTGTGCAGGGATGCGGATCTCAACTTCTGAGGGTAAGCGTCGTTGGTTGCACGGAATAGCAGCAAGTATTTTTTTAACGGCGGCCATTTGGTCGCAAGTCCGGGGTGTCTTTTTAGCTGTGGTCGTCAGCGCGGTGCTGTTGTGCGTGATATTTCGAAAAGAATTACGCGAGTTATGGAATACGCGCACCTTTCACGGCAGGGCGCTGCTTTTTGTTCCCGCACTACTTATTTTTTCGGTTTTGAATGTGGCCGTACACGCTGGTTCTTTTTCGCGACTTCGGGCACTCTTACACCCTTTTCGGGAATCAACGATTCAGCAGCGTTTTCTCTTGTGGCACGGCATGGGAGAGGCATTTTTAGATCGTCCCTGGCTCGGTTGGGGGGAGGAAAATCAGATCGCGGCGTTTTACCGTCATGTACCGCCAAGGTTATGGTTTTATACCGGAGAGGTCTTTGATCGCGCGCACAACGCGGTGTTTGATCTCTTGGTTGCTGGTGGTTTGGTCGGGGTCGTTTGTGCGGGATATGTCGTGCTTGCTGGCTGGCGAACGACAAAAAATGCATGCACGAGTGTGGTCGCAGCCGAACGTCAGGCGATGTGGGTGGGACTGTGCATCTTGATTGGATATGCCGTTTCTCTGCTCTTGTTTTTCCATACGCAAGCGGCTTCCTGGGTCCTTGTGTTGTTTGCCGCATTCTTGGCAGATCGCGGGGGAAACAAGGAACAAGTGGGGTTTGGTATTCCAGGATGGAAAACGCAAATACTCGGGATCGGTTGTGCCCTACTTTTTTTCTGGACCAGCACCTTCCAGCCTGGGGCCGCAGCAATCGCGAGCGCCCGGGCGATGCGTCTTTTCTCTACGGATCGCAACCAGGCGCTCTCGGCCGCGGAACAGAGCTATACGTTCCATTCCGTCGTCTCGCGCGAATTTGCAAAACATTTTGCTGGCCGCCTGGTAGCAGAGGGAAGCATAGGGATTACGGATGTCTCGTCTTGGACACAGAGCGCTGCGTTTGCCCAACATGCACTCATCGAAGAAGCGAACCGCCACCCATGGGATCCATCGCCACTCCTTGTCTTGGCTGGACTGGAAGACATCTGGTCAGGTATCGAACCGGTAGCGGGCATTTCTGGATTAGCACATCTCGAACGCGGGGTTGCCCGCCATACCGAGAGTACGGATGGCCGTCTGCGTCTTGCGTTGCTGCTCACTAAAGCCTGGCAAGGGCGCGTCGCGATCCAGGAGTTGCAGGCGGCGATAGAGACGACGCCAGAAAATCCGTACTGGTTCCGCACCCTCGGATTAGTCCACGGTCTTTTGGGGCAACGTAGCGCTGCTGAAGCGGTCTTTCAAAAAACGAACGAAGTGACTGCGCGATTTTTTCCGCCGCAGCGGGTCCAGACACAGCGAGAACTCGAAGAGTTGCGCAATCGCATCCGCGGCGTCCCACTGATGCACCACGTCCCACTCATGTGACGGCGTTGTTCTATTCGGTGACAGTGACGCTGTAGCTGTTTTCTGTCTTTTGATGCAAGTGATCGTGATAGTGCCACGTTCCCATCTTTTCAAAAACAAACGTCCAGATATTTCCAGGAGCAATTTCTGCTTTCGGGTCAAACTCCGGATAGTCAGTGTGGGTGGGATGTGGATCGGATGCTGGCCAATGGTTCGCACCGACGTCTTCGTTTACCCAGAGGACCGCCTGGCCTTTCTTTACGGTAACGGATGCGGGATGATAGCCGGAGCCATCGATGCGGACGACGGTTTGCTCTTGCAGGCCTTCTTGATCGATTTGGGACGGTGTCGTTTCCGTTTGGACTGACGGACTGGTCGATGTTGCACAGCCGGCGCCAAGCAGGAGTACTGCTCCAAGAAAAACGAGCGGACGAACAAAAGAAGAACGCATAGTGATACAGGGGATAGTCTGAAAACCTACTGTAGCAAGCGGGCGTATGGGAGTCTATGTGGAAAATATGTGGTTGCTAGCGGTTGCGATTGTGGGTGCTGTGGTGGCGTTTGGTCTGTGGTATTCGCTCAAAAAAGGCGCACCGTGGTGGCCAACGCCGGCGCGGCGGACCCGGGCGTTGCTCCGTGCCGCCGATGTGAAACCTGGCGAATTGGTCGTTGATGCTGGCTGCGGCGATGGACGCGTCTTGCTTGTCGCTGCGCGGGAGTTTAGCGCGCGAGGATTGGGGATTGAGATCCATCCCGTTTTGGTCTGGATCGCACGGTTGCGCCTGTTTGCGGCGCGTCTTTCTGCACAAGTGACGATCCAGCGCGCGGATCTTTTTTCGGTCGATCTCCGTTCGGCAGACGTGCTGTTCCTTTTTTTGCTGCAAGAAACAAACGTTGCACTTCAGGAGAAATTACGCCGAGAATTGCGACCTGGAACCCGTGTTGTTTCGTACGCGTTCACTCTGCCACAGTGGCAGGAACAACCATCCACTGACCCATACCACCATGTGTATGTGGTCGGCGACACCGCCTCTTCTCCCAGCACGGCCGCGATGGTATGATCAGGCGTCCCCTCAGGAGGGCGAATCGCAAAACGCGTAACGCGGAGCGTCTCAAAACGCAAAACGCGTAACACGAAACGCCGACTCCGACAGGATTCGCGTTACGCGTTTCGTGATTCGCAACGCTCCGCGTTACACGTTTCGCGTTTTGAATCACACACCTCTATGCCTAGCCGCGACATCGTCCTCGACATTGAAACGCAGAACAGCTTTCAAGAAGTGGGGAAATACGACCCGCGGTTACTGAAGATTTCTTTGGTTGGCTTATATGATTTTGCAACGGATACATATCAGAGTTTTTTGGAACATGAATTACATAAGATGTGGCCGTTGCTCGAACACGCCGACCGTTTGATCGGCTACAACATCGACGGTTTTGATGTCCCGGTGATGGATACCTATTATCCGGGCGACCTGACGCGTTTTCCGACTTTAGATATCATGAAAGAAATAGAAAAAAAGATCGGTTTTCGCGTGAAGTTAGATGATGTGGCGCATGCGACGCTGGGTGTTGGAAAGTCTGGCAGCGGCCTCATGGCAATTGAGTATTTCCGTCGTGGAGAAATCGAAAAACTACGCGATTATTGCTTGCAGGATGTGAAGGTGACCAAGGATGTCTATCTCTATGGTCAAGAGCGCGGAGAGGTACGTTATAACGATCGTGCGGGCCGTCCTGTCGTCGTTCCGGTCAATTTTGCGGCAGTTGGGTTGAAGCCTGCGGTGAATCTCACCATGCCGTTTTAGTGGCCGCGATTTTTCTCGAAAGCTGTCAAATCGCTGTTGGATCGAAGATTGCGAAAGGAAACGAGGGTTTTTTCATTCTTATCCACACTGATACAAGATGTTGTGGTATAGTATGCAAGAAGAACACTAGGAGTTGTGTTCGCAGACAAAATCGTATCAAAAGAAAGATGTCGTTTTTCGTATCGAATTTTATGCAGAAAAAGCGCCCCGTTTTGGGTCGCTTTTATAACGCCGGAAGCCAACCGCTGCGTTGTCCTGTGCCGCCGCCCTGGGCACGGGAGAGGGTATGTGGAAGGGGGATCCGGGATAGGTATGGCATTGTTTCCTGCTGCCCAACAGGCAGACACACGCACCGCTGACGTCGTATCGGATGCCGTCATGGAGTTTTTGACCAAACTAAAGACGGTGCGCAAGCGTGATAATTCCCCCCAGAAATTCCAGGCGGAAAAATTGCATGCGTCTATCGGTGCTGCGATGCGCTCCGGCGGGCTTGTTGATGCCAAGATGATCTATCGCGTCACAAGCCGCGTATTGTCGCGTCTCGAAGAGCGTTTTGATGGTCACACGGAGCCAAAGACAGAAGACATTCGTGAAATGGTGTCGTTGACGCTTATTGATCACAACTATCCGCACGTTGCAAAAAAATACTTGGTCTACAGCCAGCTTCAAGACCGCGGCAATCAAGCAAAGGAGCCGGTCTATGGCAAGGGGATTACAGTGACCCGCCGCTTCACCAAAGCGGGCGTTCATCCCTATGACGAACTTTCTTGGGAACGCCGCGATGCGCGGATCATGAACGAAAAGGGGAAGGTGGTTTTTGAACAGAAAGACATTGAAGTCCCTGCCACCTATTCGCAGACCGCAGTCAACATCATCGTCTCTAAATATTTCCGGGGCGAGCTCAACACATCGCAGCGTGAAACATCCGTTCGCCAAATGGTGGATCGCGTGGCGCAGACGATTGCAAATTGGGGTCGCAAGGATGGCTACTTTCAATCCGCTGCCGACGCCGAAGCATTTGAAGCAGAATTGACCGCCATCTTGGTTACCCAACGCGCCGCCTTCAACAGCCCGGTCTGGTTTAACGTAGGCGTGACACCGCATCCGCAGTGTTCGGCCTGTTTTATTAACTCCGTGCAGGATGACATGCGTTCGATTTTGACGCTCGCTGTCACTGAAGGGATGTTGTTTAAAGGTGGCTCTGGCACGGGGACGAATCTTTCGACTCTGCGTTCATCGCGAGAAAATCTTTCCAATTCTTCTGGTAAATCTTCCGGTCCCATCTCTTTCATGAAAGGCTTTGATGCTTTTGCAGGCGTCATCAAGAGCGGTGGAAAGACGCGCCGTGCCGCAAAGATGGTGATCTTGAATGTCGACCATCCAGATATTAAAGATTTCATTTGGTGTAAGGCACGCGAAGAGAAAAAAGCCTGGGCGCTTATTGATGCTGGCTACGACGGATCCATTGTCGGTGAAGCGTACCAATCCATCTTCTTCCAAAACGCCAACAACTCGGTGCGCGTGACCGACGACTTTTTGCGCGCCGTTGAGGCAGATGGTGACTGGCAGACCAAGGCAGTGATGACCGGTGCAACGGTAGAAACCGTCAAAGCCCGCGAGCTCATGAAAGAATTGTCCGAGGCTGCGTGGCAATGTGGAGATCCTGGTGTGCAATACGACACCGTCATCAACGATTGGAACCCATGCATCAACACGGCGCGGATCCATGCCTCGAACCCGTGCTCCGAGTACATGTTCTTGGATGATACCGCCTGCAACCTCGCCTCGCTCAACCTGATGAAATACCGCCGGCCAGACGGCAGCTTTGATGTGGATGCCTACAAGCACGCATCGCGCATTGTGATCACCGCCATGGAGATTATTGTCGGCAATTCCGCCTATCCGACACCAGCAATCGAACAAAATTCTTTCGATTTTCGTCCACTCGGGATCGGCTACGCGAACCTGGGATCATTGCTCATGACGCGCGGTTTGGCATACGACTCCGATGAGGGGCGCAATTTTGCCGGCGCGGTCACTGCGTTGCTTTCGGGCGAGGCATACCATCAATCCTCCGTGATCGCTTCGCGTGTCGGTACCTTCCGTGGGTACAAAGAAAATGAACAGCCATTCTTGCGCGTCATTCGCAAGCACTTGGATGCTGCAAAAGAAATTCCAACGGAAGGCGTCCCTGCAGATTTGCTTGCGGCCGCGCGCCAGAGCTGGGAAGAAGCGCTCGAGACGGGGACTGTGTATGGTTTCCGCAACGCCCAGATATCCGTCCTCGCACCGACCGGGACCATTGGTTTTTTGATGGACTGCGCGACCACTGGCGTTGAGCCGGACATCGCCCTCGTCAAATACAAGTGGCTCGTGGATGGCGGGATGATGAAATTGGTCAACGACACCGTTCCCGAAGCATTGAAAAATTTGGGCTACACCGAAGTCGAGATCCGCGACATCCTTGCCTACATCGAGCAGAACGACACGATCGAAGGCGCACCGCTTTTGAAAGAAGAACACCTTTCCGTTTTTGACTGCGCATTCAAGCCACAAAAGGGAAAGCGTTCCATCCATTACCGTGGCCACATCCGCATGATGGGTGCTGTCCAGCCATTCCTTTCTGGCGCCATCTCGAAGACAGTGAACCTGCCAAATGAAGCAACAGTTGACGACATCATGCAGGTCTACATGGAAGGTTGGAAGCTCGGCCTCAAAGCAATCGCCATTTACCGCGATGGCTCGAAGCGCCAGCAGCCGCTCACCACATCGTTGAATAAAGACCAATCAAAGACAGCGACGGATGCGAGAGAAAAAGAAGCCGCCACAGTCGTTGCCACGCCAGCAGTCGCCGTGCCACGCCGCCACCGTTTGCCGGATGAACGCCGCTCAATTACCCACAAGTTTTCGATTGGCAACCATGAAGGCTACATGACCGTTGGCTTGTACGATGATGGTACGCCAGGTGAAGTCTTTGTTGGCATGTCCAAGATGGGTAGCTCGCTTGCCGGCCTCATCGACTCGTTCGCCATTGCCGTCTCCATTGGTTTGCAATATGGCGTGCCACTCAAAGTGTTGGTCAACAAATTCGTCCACACCCGCTTTGAACCGGCTGGCTACACCACGAACCCGAACATCAAGATTGCCAAGTCCATTGTCGACTATCTTTTCCGCTGGCTGGCAATGAAGTTCCTGTCTCCGGCAGACCAGGTTGCACTTGGTATCCAATATGATTTGGCACGGGTTGCCGAAACCATCGAAGAAATCGAAGTTGCCCCCGCAGTCATTGCTCAAAATGTCGCTGCTGCACAACCCACCATCTTCTCCGCGCCGCCGCAATCTGCGAACGATCTCACCATGACCTTCAACAACACCGCCGACGCCCCTTCCTGCCACAATTGCGGCTCGATGATGGTCAGGAACGCGGCATGCTACAAGTGCTTGAACTGCGGCGAGACGAGCGGGTGTTCTTGATAATAATATTAAATTTATGATGCGTTCATCTGAAGCCAGGGGTATTCCACAAGAAGTTGTTGAAGATGCAGAAGGCAAAGGAGGGAATCAAGAGAGCGCTGAACGGTCCGATGTCCGGGTAAAAACTGCCGCCGAACGATTTGCTGAAGCTAATGAAGAATTTGTAAAGATTTTTCGAGAGGCAAAGAGCGATGCAAGTTTTGCAGCTTTGCATGCAGAGTTTGCCGAGGAGAGGGCAGAGAGGGTACGCGATCGAGAAATGCGTCGAGAGGCTTCTGATAGGATGAAAGAAAGCGCGGTAGCTGTGGTGATGGAAGCCAGTGTTTTGTATGCCCGCGTAGCAAATAAAGCCGGAAGGATACTTGGAGATGCGCTGAAGGCACTCATGACCTTGACTGTTGCCGCAGGTATTGGTGTTGAGGGAATGCGCTACGCCGCTGAGCATGATCCTGAATATGCGCGTGTAAAGCATGAAATGGAACAGGATTTAGCAATGATTGAAAATGACGCCCAAGCGATTATTAATGCTCCGCTTCCAGAAGATCCTCTTATTGTTGAGGAAGCCAGGCCTGTCATAGCAGATGCCGTGGAGCTGACGGCACAGACCACAAGAAATGCATTACAAAAAGGATATGTGCCAGCGCTGTGGGACGCACTCAAGGGAAATGTAGATCCTTCTTCACCAGATGCGAATGAACAGCAGACAAAGAATGTATTTTCGGAGAAATAGTTTTGTTTCTTTTTGGAAACCCTTATGGACATCCGACAGCAATTGATGGACGAGCTGCGGGGGAGTGAAATGGCCGAGGTAGATAAAACGCTTCTTCTACGCGTTCTTGATCTCGCAACGGACGACGCGTTGTCTGGATTTGTCACTCTGGTACGAAGTAAAAGTTTCGGTTGGGAATATATTCTAGAAAATCTTCGTCAGAAACAAACCCATTTTTCTCACAAAGGTAGCGAAAAAGACTGGAACAATACGTTTACACAAGAGGGAGACCAGCTGGAAAAGGTTTTTGCTGACATGCCATCGGAATAGCTATGCCCAACCGTGCGCCGGAGAAGTGGGGGATGTTGCAGGTGTATACCGGGAATGGAAAGGGGAAGACGACTGCTGCGCTCGGGACGGCGTTGCGTGCGTTTGCAAAAGGCAAACACGTGGCGATCGTCTATTTCGACAAAGGCGGCACGCATTATAGCGAGCGCGGCTTGTTGGATTGGTTGAAAGAACAATCGTTTCC
>CALRHY010000001.1 GCA_943359495.1 Candidatus Uhrbacteria bacterium RIFOXYB12_FULL_58_10 | reverse complement strand
AAGACAAGGGAAAACTGTTCAAATGCGGCAATGTACAGTTTTTCTAGATTTTCTACGGTTTTTTCAACAAATTCGCGTGTTTCACTACCGCGCAACGGTGGCCCAAGAAGCGGTTCGGTGATGATTGCATCAATAGTTGCAGGCGCGACCCTTTCTGCCAGGCGCTCTACTGGAATATGAATGACATCGATTTTTCCTGCAGTCTGGGTTTGTTCTAGAATCCAGGCGCTATTCTCTTTTGTTTCTTCGATCGCCCGTTCCAAGATGTCGCTGGCAATAACGTGTTGAAAATCTAAGGCCAGCGCTTCTGTCGCGATGGTCCCGGAGCCGCAGAAGGGATCCAAAATGGTTGCAGATGTCGGTAAGTCGGCAAGATGCAACATCATGCGGGCTAGTTTGACCGGAATCATCCCCGAGCGGCTGTTGGCGCGCGGGCGGCCGAATTCACGGGCGGAAAAATCTTCGTATGGTTGGACCCAGGTGGTAACGCCCAAAGCAATCATGCCGCCATCCAAAAAAATGCTGTACTCGACACCTGGTCCGAGGAGGTGGTTTTTGGTGATGGTGACTGCTGAAAGCGTTTGGTCATTTGAGGTGACATGCCGCGCCTGTCGTCCTTCTTCCACTAGCGCGTGTTTCACTTCGGCGCCAAGGCCAGCCAACGTTTTTTCTTGTTTCGTTCCCTGAGCGTCTAACGCATACACACTGATGCCAAAAAGAACGCGGCCCTCCAACACGCGTTCCGTGAGGTCGGCAACGATGGTCGCACAAAGATCAGCTTTCGTGCTGTCTATTGGGCATTTTTTGATGATAGTTCCTGCTTTGATCGATCCGCCCAACCTGTCCCAGAACGCGGTATCTCGCTCTACCGCACTTTCCCATATCATCCCTGTTTCGTGGACTCGTTCTGCGCGCAATGCTTTTCCCGGTTCGGAGCAGACCAAAAAAAGCTCTGCTGCGGAGAGTGCTGGTGTTTTGCCGAAAATGGCGAAGTGTGTGGGCATGGAACGTGCTAGGGAGTAGGGAGTGTAGGGGCGTAAGGGAGTAGGTTTTGTGCGGCGGGTCGTATCGACATACTCCCACACGCCCTTACCCGTTTACTCCCTTCCCTACCATTTCGCCTATCCTACCCGCTTTCATCGCTGCGGTCTATTGCAGAGCCTTGCCTTTTTTTCCTGGTCACGCTACCATGCGGCCAATACATGACACCGCTCGGTTGGTCGTGTCTCATTTCCGTTATGTTGTACGAACTCCTCTACATCCTCCCCGCCCGCCACACCGACGCAGAACTTCCAGAATTGCAGGCAAAAATCACCTCGCTGATCGAAGCAGCAGGTGTGAAAGTTGTCCGCAACGAATCTGTCGGCAAATTGAAGCTCGCCTACGCGATCAAGAACAATCGCTACGGGCAATTTTTCCTTGTCTACTTCGAAGCGCCAGAAGCAGCAATGCAAAAGGTCAACGAAGTGTTGCGCCTTTCAAACGATCTTGGCCGCTATCAGATCAGCCGCGCCACCATGCCAGAAAAAGAATCCATGAAGATTCTTTCCTTTGAAGATGCAAAGACGCGTGCGCGCGAAGATCGTGCCACCACTCCAAGCTACCGCGGATCAGCAGCAACTGAAACAATGCCAGCACCAGTGATAGCAGCTGTCGCAAAGCCGTCCGCATTGAGCATGGAAGATCTCGATAAGAAGTTGGATCAAATTTTGAACGAGCAATCCTAAGATATCCTTCTTCCGGCTTGCTATGACGCTCAATAAAGCACAGATCATCGGCAACTTGACGCGTGATCCAGAACTCCGGACCACGACGAGTGGCCAGAACGTTGCGACTTTTGGTGTCGCTACCTCGCGCGTCTGGACAGGCAGCGATGGCAAGAAGCAAGAGAAGACAGAATTTCACAACATCGTCGCCTGGAGCAAGCTCGCGGACATCTGCAACCAATATCTGACCAAGGGCCGCAAGGTGTACGTCGAAGGTCATTTGCAAACGAGGGAATGGGACGGGCAAGATGGTACGAAGCGGAACCGAACGGAAATCGTGGCTGACAACTTGATCATCCTCGATCGTCCGCCGCAGGGAGGCGCTCCGGCACCACGGCCAGCAGGCGGTGCACCAGGGTTCTCCATCGAAGGTCCGGCCGCAGACATCTCAGTCGCAGGCGCCGCACCAATGCCAAACGCAACACTATCGGAAGAAGAGATTAAAATCGAAGACATTCCGTTTTAGCGCTTATGCAAAGAAATCAAAAAAAAGTCGTTGAAAAATCCTGTGGGTTCTGCATCAAAAATGTAGTAGCCATTGATTATAAAGACACGACCACGTTGCGACGCTATATTTCTTCGTATGCGAAGATCGTGCCGCGCCGCCGTTCGGGAGTCTGTGCCATGCATCAGCGCAAGTTGGCCAACGCCATCAAGCGCGCCCGCATCGTCTCACTGCTTCCTTTCGTTGTTGATTGAAGACATCCAGAAAACAAAAATCCCTCCGACGTACTGTCGGAGGGATTTTTTTATTGCCGACGAGAGAGTATGGTAGCCCTTCGACAAGCTCAGGGAACATTTTTATATTCTTCCCTGAGTGGAGCGTTGGGCGTAATCGAAGGGCTACTTTACTGTATTCGTCGACGTCGCAAAAATGCGGTATTCTGCTTGCACTCCCGTATGAAAAAAAAGCCAATCCGTCGAACTCGCCCAGTAAAAAAATCAAAAGCTGAGGTAGCTTCCACGGCTCATATCTCGCTTCCTTCGCGCGTCTATCGGACGCATCGGATTGGAGATATCGTGCGCGCTGTTGGTAAAACCGTCACGGTGACAGGGCGTGTCTTTTCTGTGGCTGACGATTCTTTTGTCTTGCGCGATGAGACTGGTGCAGTGCAGATTTTTTCTCCAGAACTTCCTGTTATTTTTGCGATTATTGAGATCACTGGTGTGGTAGAAAAAGAGGGCACTGGAAAAAGTGGAACAGTGCATGTGCGAGCGACTGGTGGACGCGAGTTGGTTCCAGCTGATGCTGAGCCGACACGACGGTTGCAATGGGAACGGATGCTGCTTGATCCAGCCGGGCGCGAGATCGTCCGGCAGCGCGGTCAGTATCTTGCTGCTATCCGTGGATTTTTTTTGAAGCGCGGCTTCCTCGAAGCAGACACGCCGTCGCTCGTCGCCGTGCCTGGTGCGGAACCATATCTTTCGCCGCTCGAAACAATCGTGACGACTGCGGATGGGGGGAGTGCGCAAGGATTTTTGGTGACGTCGCCGGAGTACTGTCTCAAAAAATTATTGGTTGCAGGTTTTGAAAAGCTGTTTGAATTTTCGCGCAGTTTTCGCAACGAAGAAAATTTGGGAGGCATGCACAATCATGAATTCCTCATGCTCGAATGGTACCGCGCCTATGCGTCGTATCTTGAAATCATGGATGATTGTGAAGCACTTGTCCGTGCGCTTGCGAAAGAAATGCGTGGCAGTCAGACATTGCGCGTTCGTGGGACGACGGTACACATCGACCACCCATGGGAACGGATTTCCGTTGTCGAAGCATTTCAGAAATATGCGGCGGTGGATTTGGAAAAAAATTTGGATGTTGAAGCGTTGCGCCGCACCGTCCGAGCAAAAGGGTATCGTCCGACCGATGCTGAAGCATACGATGATTTGTTTTTCCGCATCTTTTTAAATGAAGTTGAGCCATGCCTCGGTAGAAAAGTTCCAACAATCTTGTATGACTATCCGATACAAATGGGCGCGCTCGCTAAACGCTCCGAATGCGATCCGCGTTTTGCGGAACGCTTTGAGCTTTACATTGCCGGCGTAGAATTGGCGAATGCCTATACCGAATTAAATGACGCCGCCGAACAAGAGGAACGTCTACGCGCCGACATTCGTCTCCGCAAAAAAATGGGCAAGACTGCGGCTGGCCCAGACGAAGATTTCATGCATGCACTTCGTATCGGTATGCCTCCTTCGGGCGGTATCGCACTTGGCTTGGATCGCTTGTTGATGCTTCTGCTCGGTAAAGAACGTATCGAAGATGTGCGGTTGTTCCCGGCCAGTGAGTTGTTTGTGTTTCAAAAAAATGGGGGAAAGAAGAAGGGGTTATAGCGAGATCGTCCGACATTCTTTTGGCGAATCCCAAAAGAACCAAAAAGATTTTGGGGGATGGCGAAACTCGTACTATAAATGCGCCCTCCGCGATGTCTTTCTGTGGGAGTCCTATAAAGAACATCAGTCCTTCACTTTGTCACAAGGCTGATTGAGCAAATGGCTCCGGGCAGAACCAAGGAGCTCAAACAGTCGCCGTCCCCCAAACCCCCTAACGGCATCGATTGGTGGGGGTTGCCTTTATCCTCCAGTCGGCTATACTGGCGCACGTTACTGAGACGCCGTGCTGCCTTAGGCACGAACATTTTCCTTTATGGCAAAATCAACAGACATTTGCAAAGACGTAGTTATTCGTGACGGTGGCGAGTTGTATCTCGTCACCGAGTTTCAGCACGTGAGCCCGGGCAAGGGTTCGGCATTTACACGGGCGCGAATGAAGAACATTCGTTCTGGGCGCAGTGTGGAAAATACCTACAAAGATTCCGATCCAGTCGACATCGTCGACGTCGAACGTCGGCGCATGCAGTACTTGTTTGCTGATCAGACTGGATACACCTTCATGGACACGTCGGACTACGAGCAGGTCATGATCCCGAAAGGTATGCTTGAGGACCGCGCTGGCTATTTGAAAGAAGGTCAGGAGGTCCAAGTGTTGGTTTTTGAAGAAGCGCCAGTCACTGTTTCGTTGCCACGTAAGATCACCTTGAAAGTGGTCCAGGCAGATCCTGCGGTCAAAGGAGATACTGCAGGCGGGAATGTGACCAAGGATGTGACCGTAGAAACAGGTATGCGCGTAGCCGTGCCAATGTTTATCAAAGAAGGAGATTTGATCGTCATCAATACGGATACAGGGGAGTATGTAGAGCGGACGAGTGAATAAAAAAGTTCGAAGAACAATGGCCGCTTTCGAGCGGCTTTTTGTGTATAAAAAAACCGTCTCGGAATGGCGGGTCCATTGAGCCGAGACGGAGGGCGGCGTTTTTACGGTTCGTCGTCTGATTGACGGATGCATGTGTCGATCGGCGCAGTGATTCGTGGGAGTTGTGGTGCTCTGATGGTCATGGCGCCGTCGTACTCGGCTGCACGAAGCTCTTCCTCGAGTTCAGCGTTTACACAGCAGAAACCGACGTGTGTGCCGAGCACTCTCATCAGCGTACGAACGTCCTCTTCGCTCATCTTCGTGAGCAGCAATCGCCAGTGGCGCACGACGATGCCTTGAAAGGAGCCGTCATCCGTATGTAGTTCCTGCAACAGGAGGTGTCGCTCTGCGGGGGTAAAACGCGTGAGCAGGAATTGTATACCTGTCTCTTCGTCGCCATCTCCAAGTTCGCGAAGGATCCACGCGGTGTCGATAATACTCAGGTTGTGAGCTATCCGCAGGATTTCTCCAAAGAACTGACGGCGCATAGTCCCACCAGTGATGAAGTGCCACCATAACGTCTTTGGCATGTATCGCCCAATCAGTGGTGCTGTAATCACCTCTTCGAATCGTTTGGCATCGATCGGCGTTCTGTAGTGAGGCGGGCGTAGGTACTGCGAGGTTTGTTGTGGCTCTGTGATCTTTAGAGCGCGTTTGACTATGGCTGCTTCGACTGGAGCGAGAAAGCGAAAAAGGTTGTCCCAAGACGGTCCGTATAACCAGTCTCGGAACGCGACCGCATCTAGCCCCGGCAGCTGCGCTTTTCGTCGGAGCATTTCTACCATTAGTACAAACGCAAATGATGGACGCATGACCACACCATTTGCCGTTGTTTGAGCCACGTGTTTCCTCCTTTCTAGCAAGTCCTCTTCGGAGGAATCCATTGCCGCCTGTATCCCATAGGAAAAAGGAAGAAATGTCAAGTAGACGACGTTTTGATCGATTGGATGTGCTTACGATTCTTTGATATACTGCGCACGATTTTATCGCTTGGCGCATGTCTAAAAAACGACGAGGAAATGCCGCTGCCGAACCGCGTTTGCCAGACTTCTCCATTTCCCCGGAGACGCAGCGTGGGATTTTGGTTGTTTTTCTGTATGCCATGGCGGCGATCAGCGCGCTGTCGGTCTTTGGTCTTGCGGGTGCGTTTGGTGTGCTCCTGGACCGCGGTCTTGCTGGGCTACTCGGTTGGGACCGTATCATCTTGCCAATTCTTTTAGCTTTCTTTGCCACGAAGACATTGCTTCCCGAACGATTCGCTTTGCGAACTGCTGGTTCGCTCGGGCTTGTCCTTCTCGCCCTTGTTATCAACGGAACGATTGAATTGTGCACCCAACAATTCGTTCCGATGATGGCTCCTTGGAACCAAGGTGGTGGCTACCTCGGGATGTTTTTCGCTGCGCCACTACTTTCGGTGATGGGTTTTTGGGCGGGGCTTGTGGTGTTACTCGCACTTGCAGTTGTTTCTTGCTTGCTGACTTTCAATACGTCTTTGCATCGCATGGCTGAGACGACATCATTCTTCGGCGCACCATTACGCTGGCTGTTCCGGCTTTCGGGTGGTCCGGCAGCAGCTAATGCTCCGGTTATTCATGGGCTCTCTGGCAAAGACGATGGCGACAACGAAGACGCCTTTGTTGAAAAAGCTCGCTTCGCCGCACGGCCAATGGAAAATGCCATTCCAAAACAGCCGCAGATTTTTGGTGAACAGCAGTCTATGCCAACAGGACCCGTCGAACCTGCGGAACCGGAAACCTTGGTTAAACATCCGCGCCAGCACATTGAAGTACCACTCGAATTGCTTTCCGTTCGTACAGGGAAGCCGGCGGCAGGCGATATTCAAGCAAACATGGAGCGCATTCGCCGCACTTTTGAACAGTTCGGTATTCCGGTGGAAATGGGTGATATTTCTGTCGGGCCGACCGTGACCCAATACAGCCTGCGCCCAGCCGAAGGGATTAAACTTTCGCGTATCACTGGTCTTTCAAATGATCTCGCCTTGTCGCTCGCTGCGCATCCGATTCGTATCGAAGCACCAATCCCAGGAAAGTCATTGGTAGGAATCGAAGTGCCAAATACAACCGTCTCAATCGTCGGTCTTCGTGAGGTGTTGGAATCACCAGAATTCCGGGGACGCAAAAATGGTCTTGAGGTCGCGCTGGGCAAAGATGTTTCTGGTAAATCTTGGACAGTGAACGTGGCAAAAATGCCGCACTTGCTTGTGGCTGGTGCAACTGGTTCGGGCAAATCAGTCTGTTTGAACACCATCATTTTGTCGCTCTTGTACCAAAACGGTCCGGATGATTTGCGGTTTATCATGGTCGATCCAAAGCGTGTGGAACTTCAGGTTTACAATGGCATCCCGCATTTGATCACCCCGGTGATTACCGACGTTCCAAAGACGGTGAATGCGTTGAAGTGGTCGATTGGCGAAATGGAACGGCGATTCGATTTACTTTCGAAGGCTGGCTTCCGTGACATTGCGAGTTACAACAACGCGAGCCCAGAAAAACTGCCGTATCTCTTGCTTGTCATCGATGAGTTGGCAGATTTGATGGTTGCAGCGGCATCCGAAGTGGAAAGTTCGATCATCCGCCTGGCACAGATGGCCCGCGCGGTCGGAATCCATCTTATTTTAGCAACACAGCGTCCGTCCGTTGATGTCATTACTGGATTGATCAAGGCAAACATTACCTCGCGTATCGCTTTCTCGGTTGCCTCGGGGACGGATTCGCGGACTATTCTTGATTCGTTGGGCGCAGAAAAATTGCTTGGCCGCGGCGACATGTTGTTTGTGAACGCGGAGTTGTCCAAGCCAAAGCGTATTCAAGGTTGTCTCGTCACCGACGAGGAAATCCGCAAAGTGGTGGACCATGTGAAAGACACCAGTGGTCCGCCGAATTATTTAAGCGAAGTCACCGAGCGCGGCAAGAATGCTCCTGGTTCTGCCAGCGCGTTTCGTGATGATGGCGATTCCGATCCTCTATTGATTGAAGCCCAAGATACTATTCTTCGTGCCGGCAAAGCATCGGCCAGTTTGTTGCAGCGGCGTTTGAAGGTGGGGTATGCGCGGGCCGCACGGCTTCTGGACTTGCTCGAAGAAAAGGGGATTATTGGTCCGGGTGATGGTGCAAAACCGCGCGAACTCTTGATTTCTCGTGAGGGACTTGACATGTTGCCTGATGCGGAGGCAGAGGGCGAGGACGTGTATGATGGTTCTGACGAACCGCAGATGTAATAGCTCTTCGTATGAGTGATTGGGTGGAACAACCGATTCTTGAGACGACATTGGGGAATTTTTTGCGGCAACAACGGGAAGCTGCAGGAAAAAGTATTGCTGTGCTTGCAGGCGAGGCGCATGTGCAAGAAAAGCACCTTCGTGCATTTGAGGAAGACATGCCTGCACAGTTACCGGACTTTTTGTACCAGCAGTTTTTTCTGCGCTCGATCGCTCGTGTGCTTCATGTACACCCAGAAGAACTTTTGGCGCTCCATGCCTCGGCGCAGGAGCAAGTGATTGGTCTCCGAACAAACACGCTGCCACAAGCGCGCGCCTTGCGTCGTTCGTTCATGGTTGCGCCGCGTGTTGTCTCTGCTGTCTTGGTGGCAGGATCGGCCATTCTTGCGCTCGGAGTGCTTGGTTGGGAGATCCACGGTATGACCGCGCTACCGTCACTCGCGCTTTCGACGCCGGCAGATGGTTCCTTGAGTGCCATACCAACGGTCTCTGTAGCGGGGCTGACCGAACGCGGCACAGAATTGCGTATTAATGGCGAATTGGTCTATTTGAACGCGGATGGAAAATTTTCCGAAGCGGTCAATTTGCACCGCGGTCTGAATATCATTAAGATAGCTGCGAAGAAAGTACATAGCGACGAGCAGGTATTCTATCGCCGCGTGCTGTGGAATGGCTCGGCCGCTCTCGGTGACGGTGGAGCGGCTGCGGTTGCCGCAGTTCGCTAGGAGCAACAGACGCAATAGCATACGACGTTCGCGCTCGATACAGTTCCTCATTCCTTTTTGGAAGACGAACTGTGTACGAGCACGTGCGCCGTGTCGGGAAGCGGGAGGACTTGCTCTACAGGGAGCGTGCGCGATCAATCACGTGTGTGTTTTTTGTATGGCAAAAAAGAAAGACGACGAACAAGGAGCGAAGAACAATGCCGTGAACGAAGCGATTAACCAGATCCGCGAAAAATTTGGCGACGGCTCGATCATGCGCCTCGGCGAGGCAGGGAAGATGCAAGTCGAATCTATTCCGACTGGTTGTCTTTCGCTCGACATCGCGCTCGGCGTCGGTGGTGTGCCGCGTGGACGCATCATCGAAATTTTCGGCCCAGAATCTTCAGGAAAGACCACACTCGCCCAGCATGTGGTTGCCGAAATTCAAAAGATGCACGGCATTGCTGCGTTTGTTGACGCAGAACACGCTTTAGATCCAGATTACGCAAAAAAGATCGGCGTGAAAGTTGATGAATTGTTGATCTCGCAACCAGATACGGGCGAGCAGGCACTGGACATTGTTGAAACGCTGGTCCGTTCAAACGCGGTTGACTTGATTGTCATCGACTCTGTTGCTGCCCTTACTCCTCGGGCAGAAATTGAAGGCGAGATGGGCGATCAGCACATGGGGTTGCATGCGCGTCTCATGAGTCAGGCACTGCGTAAGCTCACGGCCATCGTCTCGAAATCAAAGACGACCGTTATCTTCATCAACCAGACACGTATGAAGATCGGGATCGTTTTCGGCAATCCAGAAACGACCACCGGTGGAACCGCGCTCAAGTTTTACAGCTCGCTGCGCATCGAAGTCCGCCGTGCTGCGCAGATTAAGTTGGGCGATAAAATTATCGGCAATCGCGTGAAAGCAAAGGTAGTAAAAAATAAAGTTGCGCCGCCATTCCGGGCCACCGAATTCGACATCATGTACAACGAAGGGATTTCCATTCCGGGCGACATGCTCGACACCGGCGTCCTTGAAGGAACGGTGAAGAAGAATGGAAACACCTACAGTTTTGGCGAGATCAAATTGGGGGTCGGGCGCGAAGCATCGAAGACCTACCTCAAAGAACACCCAGAATTACTTGCCGAAATCCGTACGGCAACATTTGCTGCCGTTGCCTTTAGAGATAATCCGGACAATGTCGTTCCGCCGATCGACATGGATGAACCACCACCGGAAGAGTTTGAGACGTAGTGAGGGGTGAGTAGATAGGTATGGCATAAGGGAGTACGTGCGACGTTGGTCGCAAATACAAAACTCCCCTCCGAGTGTATCGGAGGGGAGTTTTTATTCGCGGGAGAAATCTGCAAAGCGGCGTCACGCGCGTTTCTTCGAACCGAAAGGGGGAAGCGACGCCACGTATTGCTACACGGCGCGAGGAGAGAGAGTGCTTCCACTTTCCGATGCGGCAGAATGCGTACACTGCTTCGCAGAGTTCTCTCGCGAGTCCTTTTATAATACCAACTTTTTTCTATTTGTCAAGATAGTCATCGAATCGTTTTTTAGAAACAGAACATTTCTGTGTCCAAAAAACGAGGAGAGCTAGCCGTCGCGCACGATCTGCGCAGACGGTTTGATTTTTTTCACGCGGCTCTCCCGGGCGCGTGAAGGTGTGGAGTGGTCAGGCGGCGGTACGTGCGTTGCTGTTGAAGTCGGTGACCCTGCGGTGGCTCGATCGCAAACGCGGCCTTCCATTGCCGCGTTCTTGGCCGCCGGTCTTGATGGTGTCGAGGATGTTGCACCAGTGCTGGAACTCGCGTTCCGTACGTTGCTCCATCGTCAGAGGTGGGCGCTCTTTCCGTCCACATCGAGTACCACGCCGTTCCATCCTGAAAATCGCCATTCGATCCTCCGTCTCGGTTATGTTCAAAAAACACACTGCTCGTCTTCCCTACACCACGACCAAGGTCATGAAGTAAAAAAGAGAGCAGTTCGTTTGTCAGAACGGACACTAAAGTACTGCGCCGTTCAAGGCTTGTCAAAGGTTTGGCATTTTGAGGCCGTTGCCCATAGTTCTTTTGCTAAGATCGACAGAAATAAAGATTTTCCTTTTCACACCACGAAACGCTTCCTGATGTGGAAAAGACTGGTCGGATTCGGTTGGCGCTGCGTGATGCACGCGCTTCGAATCCGACCAATTCCGGTGGTTTGGAGTCGTCAGTCTCGCGACTGTCGTCTCGCCGGGCCACACGGGAACCCGTTTTCGGAGGTCAGTTGATGGTGGCGCCTTGCGGTGCGCCGCTCACCGTCTCGTCGTCGCTTGTCGGTTTGGCCTCGTCTCCGAAGCGCACCGACTGGACCTCCTCGTCCGCCGTGCTCTTCTCACCGCGCACTGCGGTCAGGAAAGCGACGGCCCGCTCCGCTCGCCGTTGCGGCTGCCCTTGCTTGCCCACGGCAGCCGACGGTTGCGCCGCCATGTGATCGGAGAGCTTCTTCCACGCGGTCGCGTCCATCTCCAGGGGGTTACCCATGAGGAGGTCGCCGTGCCGCGTCCGACGCAGCTGCTCCGCCAAGTGCTCTACGGCTTTCTCCGTGGTGAGCTCGGGATCCGGATCCGGTTTGGCGGCCTGCTGTGCAGGTCCGCTACCAGACGGTTTGCTCGCGGCGCGTTTCGTCAGCGCTGCTGCGATGGCCCCCTTCGGCTTCGCCGCCTCTTGAGCCTTCTTGCTCGCGAAGACGTCGATCTGCACGCCGAGCCTGTCGATGGCGGTCAGAACTTCGTTGGCACGCCCAAGTGCACCTACGTCGTTTGTCCTTCGCGCCTGCTCGGCGGCCTGTTCCCAGGTCGACCACTGCGCGGCGATGTGGCGTCCAGCCTGGAAGTGTTCTTGGCAGATGTTCCAGACTTTCCCGCTCTTGTCGACGGCGATCGCCGGCTGCAGTGCTCTGGGTCCCATTTGCTGGTCTGCTGGCACCGTGTGCTCCGGGCAGCGCTCGACGCTGCAGATGTGCACGTTCGGCTTCTGTCCGAAGCCGTTCCTGTACATCTCCGTCGCTAACCTCCAGAGCTGCTGCTCCCGCTCCTGCCTGACGACCTCAGGATCCGGGCGCGGCGCGGTAGGCTTGTCCTCGACGGTGACGAGCCACTCGGGCAGGAGGAGGCGCATCGTCCCCGCGACGTCGCCGTTGACGTGTGCGTCGATGACCACCACCTTTTCGGTCTGGATCATGATCCGAACCGTCGGAGGAGTGATGTCATCGTCGCGGTACTCATGCGCGGTCTCGAGGACCAGCACCACCGCGTCGAGGTTGTGCCGAGCGATGAGTCCTGTGCGCCGCTTCTGTCCGTCCACGAACAGAGTGACCTTGATTGTGTCCGTTGTTCCCATTGGTACCTCTTCTCGTCTCTACGTTTTGGTCACGGGGGCGGAGATCCCCTAGGCTCTTTGAGCAGTCTCCTTCGAAGGTGAGACTGTTCCGGCGTTCTCCGGTGCATTGCTGCACACGCCGCGTCTACATCTTTTTTGATGCACACGTGGCGCGTCCAGTTTTTTTCGTTGCCATCATCGCGAAGGCGGGGATCCACGATGTCGATTACCGACTCCTTGGAATGACAGAAAGAATATTTTTACAGAAAAGGCTCCATCCGCCAACGGCGAAGCGGAGCCTCTCTGCTTCACGACTCATCTCTGGAGGGAGACCGGAAATTGTTCCGAAGAACGCTTGCCGTATCCGGTGCTGACACAGGGTGATGCGAGGGTAAGCCCGCGTGCCCTGGCCGGCGACCAACTGCGTCCTTGTGAGATCACAGCTCTCTCCTCCATGGATGAATGGTGAACGGTTTGCGCAATGGTTCGAGCGGCGACAATGGTCGTTGCTCGGAGATTGCGGGGGAGATGACATATACAGCGGACTGTACATGGAGCCTCTCCCCGGCGTGCCCGAATCCGGCGTTTCCGGATGGGCTGGCTCATTTGGTGGGTGCGAAGTGTCCGCGCGATTCGCGAGGCCGCGCGATGTTGTCGTCGGGATCGGTATGGCGTACCGTCCACGCCGTCGCCCGTGTCGCGTACTTGTTGCTTCGCAAGATGCGGATGGTGCCAAAAGGTGCGGGCACCGCGCGCGTCGTCCTTCTGAACGACCTGTCTCCCTTACGTAATGCGCGTTGCCAACAATCGCGCGCTACGTCGGGTTGTTCGGGGCGGCGTTGTTGTCGGCGTCGCGGCCCCGTGTTAGTTCAGAAGAACGCTATCCTTAAGGCGGATGCGACCACGGAAATTTCACGATCTCTCTCCTTTCATGGTTTGGACACGTGCTCGTGCTGTCGTCGTATTGCACGAGCGTTCTTCCCTTCCTGAACGCTGCACTCTGGCCGCGGGACGATCAATGATCGTCAGGGTCGCGGATAAAGCGGGGAGGAAAACTGTGTGCGGTCACACAAGCGAATGTTCTCCTCCCAGATTTGTCGGGTACCTCGTTAAGGTCATGCCCGTACCTCTCCGAAGACTTTATGGCGCCTCGGTATCCATCCGTCGTTTCGCCGGGCAGTGCGACGGAACCTGCCTCTTGGGTCTCGAGAACTACAGTCGTCTCATTTCAACCTCCTCTTTTTTTGAGTGTTGTTGCTGTAGGGCCAACACTCATTGCCCACAGATTGTCGCGCCACGTTGGTTGCTGGTAGAAGGTGTGTCTGCGCGCAGACGGCCTTCTTTCGCGGGTTGTGCCGATCGTGTTTACCAGAAACGATCAGCCTCTCTGCGTATGACGAACCCTACGCGTTTCCTGCGGAGGTCGCGACGTCGCGATTTCTCCATGTGACGCTTTCTTTCTCGGGGACAATCTACCCCGTTTGGTCGCGCATCCTGGTAGGAGTGCGCAAAATTGTCTGGCGGGCATGCGGCGGTGAGGAGATTTGCCCACAGCACACCTTCCTTGTTGGAGAAGTGCCGCCATGTCTGCCAGGGATGTGGAGATGAATCCGGGTGTGTACCGAAGTACTCCTCGGAGCATGGAATCGGTTGTGCACCAGTGGGCGGAGCCGAAGCCCCAGACACGATGTTGATTCCTCACCGCACGCAAGCGTGCAGCGTCTCTCCTCCACGTCCCTAGAAAACAATTTCTGCAAACCCTTCGATTCGACTCAGGGTAAATAAAAAGACCGTTTTGATGACGATCGAGCACGAGATAATACGGCATCTCTATAGTCGGTGTCGCGAATCTTGGGCCGCGCGTTCATCCTCTAAAGGTGAATATATGAACGCGAAACAGATACATCATCAAGACGGTCGTTTTGTTGTTGCTGACTACACACCCGTCTCTCGCGGGCGGTGGAATATGTCAGTCTCGTTTTCCTCGTGCGAGTGATTTGTAAGGATCGCTTCTTTCTGGCCGCGAGTTTTTGCTCACGGGCAGGAAGATGCGAGAGGAAGTGGGTTCAGAGTGACTATTGAACTCCGTGCGTGATTGCGAGATCTGCGGTCCGAGCGAGTGCTCGAAGCGATCATCGGCGATCATGCCTTCCTCTCTAAGTGAAAGAACGTGCGGGGTGGGCGGCTGTTGTACCAACTGCCAGGCCTGGATCGAGGAGATCCTTCGGACGTCGTGACCAATCACGCCGCCCACCCCGTTTGTTTGCCCTGTGTAAACCACGAAGGCGTCGATGTCGCTCGGAGAAACCGGAGCGACGAAGAGTGCATGGACGATGAAGTAGTTACCCACTTCGTGATGCGTTGCGCGCATCTCGTCCAGTCCGCTCGAGAGTGCCAAAGCCGGGCGGGCTTTATACGGCGCACTCGAAGCATGACTGAGTAGAATAGCACGCACAACCATTCTTGTCAAGAGGTGGTAACAGCCATAGTCGAAAAACACTACTTTTATTGGGCTTTTCTTGTCATTTTTTTGTCTACACTTGTTGTCTTTGTGAGCAATCTCTGGTGATGAAGCAATCTTCAGCCAACATTCCGAAGATTGCCGCGGTCGCTCGACGCTCCCTCGCAAAGACAGGAAAAAGCGTCCTTACTTGGGAAATCGTTTGTCATCCTGTGGACGTCCTTTTAAATTCCCTTTAACAAAGCCAAAAACATCGATTCTTGACATCTTTTTCATATCGCGCTTGGCCCTTGACGACGGTTCTTTTTCCACGTAGAATCGAAACACATTGACTCATTGGGAACCTCCGATGCTCGTTGTTGATCAAAGATAACGGCCTTTTTCGGGGATTTGCCCATGCGAGGATCCACCCACTTCACCACGCGCTAAGAGCTTTTTCCTCTCCAATCCACTTGGAGTAGGAGGTTTTTGTGTCTTGGGGTTTCTGGGCGACTTCGCAGAGTCATGCTTTCTGCAATCATTCCGGTTTCGGTGCGCAAGGACGATTTTGTGCCGCTGCATGATTCGTTCGGAACCATCGAACCGTTAACGACCGTGCGTTATGATATTCAAGCGTCTCCGTCCGACGTCTGATGAGCGGGTTCGGTATTCCCGTTCGAAGGAAGCAATGGATCTGCCGGATCTCATCGAAGTGCAGAAGTATTCATACGACTGGTTTTTCAAGACTGGGCTCAAAGAACTCTTTGCGGAAATTTCTCCGGTCAAAGATTTCATTGGTCGCGACCTCGAGTTGCATTTTAAGGACTACTACCTCGACGAGCCGAAATTCGACGAGAAGACCTCAAAAGTAAAAAACATCACCTACGAAGCACCGCTTCGCGTGAAGACCACGCTCGCCAACAAGCGCACGGGCGAGATGAAGGAACAGGAAATTTATTTGGGTGACCTGCCGATCATGACCGATCGCGGGACCTACATCGTGAACGGCATTGAGCGCGTGGTTGTCTCGCAGCTCGTGCGTTCGGCCGGTGTCTTTTTCACCTCAGAGTTTACGCGTGGCCGAAAATATTACGGTGCGAAGATCATCCCGAACCGCGGTGCCTGGCTCGAGATGGAGACGGACATGTCGAACGTGTTGTGGGTGAAGATCGATCGCAAGCGCAAAGTGGCAGCGACCTCGCTCTTGCGCGTTTTTGGTTTCAGCACAGACGATGACATTCGCGCATTGTTTGCTGATGTCGACACGCATCCGACCATCCGTTACATCGACGCAACATTGGCAAAAGATCAGGCTGCCAACACCGATGAAGGATTGATCGAAGTCTACAAGCGTATCCGCCCAGGAGATTTGGCAACCGTGGACAACGCGCGATCGCTCATCCACTCGATGTTCTTCAATTTTGATCGCTACGACCTTGGTCGCGTAGGGCGCTACAAGTTTGCTCAGCGCTTCGCTATGAAATTAGCGGACGGTGATATTGATAATCCAGAAAAGCGCATCCTGACCAAAGAAGATTTGGTACAGATCATCCGCGAGATCATCCGTTTGTCCATCACTCAAGAAGAAGCGGATGATGTCGACCATCTTGGTAACCGCCGCGTCCGCGCGGTTGGTGAATTGGTGCAGAACCGTTTCCGTGTTGGGCTCGCTCGCATGGAGCGTATTATCAAAGACCGCATGTCCACCATGGACATCGATACACTGACTCCAAGCAAATTGGTAAACGCGCGTCCGGTGATTAGTGCGGTGCGCGAATTCTTCATGAGCTCACAGTTGTCGCAGTTCATGGACCAAACCAACCCGCTCTCCGAGCTCGAACACAAGCGCCGCATGTCGGCGATGGGCCCGGGCGGACTTTCTCGCGAACGCGCAGGCTTCGATGTCCGCGACGTGCACCCGACACACTATGGCCGCATTTGTCCGATCGCCACTCCAGAAGGACCGAACATCGGGTTGGTCGGCCACTTGGCGTCGTATGCGCGCATCAATGAATTTGGTTTTATCGAAACGCCATACCGCAAAGTCGTCAAAGAAAAAAATGGTCGCGCTCGCGTGACCGATGAAATCGTTTACTTGAATGCCTTCGCCGAAGAAAAGGCCGTGACCACACCAGCGACGACACCGTTGGATGCGGAAAGCTTTTTCATTACCGAAAAAGTACCGGCACGCGCCCATGGTGAACCGACCGAAGTGCAGGTGCAAATGGTTGATTACATGGACGTCTCCTCAAAGCAGATTGTTTCGATCGCCACGGCCTTGATTCCGTTCCTTGAGCACGATGACGCTATCCGCGCGCTCATGGGCACGAACATGCAACGACAGGCGGTGCCAACCATCACCCCAGATGCGCCGATTGTCGGCACTGGTGTTGAGCGTCGCGCCGCCGTCGATTCTGGTCACGCCATTCCCGCAGAAGCGGCCGGGACAGTGACTGCCATGCAAGGCAACCGCATTGAAATTACCGAAGACAAGGGCGGCATTCGTACGTATACCTTGAACAAATTCGTCCGCTCCAACGCCTCGACCTGTATCAACCAGCGCCCGATCGTCTCGAAGGGTGACAAGGTGAAAAAGATGCAGCCGATCGCTGATGGTCCGTCGACCGCCGGCGGTGAACTCGCACTTGGGCAAAATGTTCTTGTCGCCTTCATGGCTTGGGATGGCTACAATTACGAAGACGCTATCATCGTCTCGGAGCGCATTGTGCACCGCGACCGCTTCACCTCGATCCACATCGAGAACTACACGGTCGATGTCCGCGACACCAAGCTTGGTTCAGAAGTCGTGACCTCCGACATCCCGAACGTCTCTGAAGAAAAATTAAAGAACTTGGATGCCGAAGGGATCATCCGCATCGGCGCCGAAGTCGGTGCTGGTGATATTCTTGTTGGAAAAATTACACCGAAAGGCGAAACCGAATTGTCTGCAGAAGAAAAATTGTTGCGTGCCATCTTCGGTGAAAAAGCCCGCGACGTCCGTGACAGCTCGCTCTACTTGGAACACGGCGAACGCGGCAAGGTGGTAGATATCAAAATTTTTTCCCGTGAAGCTGGTGACAAATTGTCTCCAGGCGTGCTCAAAACCATTCAGATCACTATTGCCGATCTTCGTAAAATCCAGGTTGGTGACAAAATGGCAGGACGCCACGGCAACAAAGGAGTGATTTCAAAAGTTGTTCCAATGGAAGACATGCCGTTCCTGGCCGATGGAACGCCCGTCGACATCATCCTTTCTCCGCTCGGCGTCGTCTCTCGTATGAACCTTGGGCAGATTTTGGAAACGCACCTTGGCCTAGCGGCGAATGCGCTCGGCTACCGCGTGGCAACCCCAGTGCTCGATGGGTGGACCGAAGAAAAAATTAAAGAAGAACTTGCTCGCGCTGGATTCCCAACACATGGCAAGATGACTCTGCTCGATGGTCGCACTGGCGACGCGTTCGAACACCAAGTGACCGTTGGCTACAAGTACATGTTGAAGCTGAACCACATGGTCGACGACAAGATCCATCAGCGCAGCATCGGGCCGTACTCGTTGATCACTCAGCAGCCGCTCGGTGGAAAAGCACAGTTCGGTGGGCAGCGCTTCGGAGAGATGGAAGTCTGGGCGCTCGAAGCATACGGCGCCGCACACATGCTCCAGGAAATCTTGACCATCAAATCCGACGACGTTCCAGGTCGCTCCAAGGCATACGAAAGCATCATCAAGGGCGAACCGATCCGTCGCATCAATATTCCAGAATCGTTCAACGTTCTCGTCCGCGAACTCAAAGGATTGGGATTGGATGTGGAATTGTTGAAGGATGGTAAGCCGATGACCCCAGCGAAACCGGAAGACGAAATGGACGAACGACGAAAGCGGTAGGCGCATTTTTTCCGCATTGCACACGCATCTATGTCAGAAACATTTCTCACGAGCCCTCCAGTCTCGACTGTGGAATTCGAAGCCATCCGCCTTCGCTTGGCGTCTCCAGAAGTGATCCGCGCTTGGTCGTACGGCGAAGTCACCAAACCGGAAACCATCAACTATCGCACTCAGAAGCCAGAAAAAGATGGCTTGTTCGACGAACGCATTTTCGGGCCGACCAAAGATTGGGAGTGCTACTGTGGTAAGTACAAAAAAGTCCGCTACAAGGGCATTGTCTGTGATAAGTGTGGTGTCGAAGTCACCCACAGCTTAGTGCGCCGCGAACGCATGGGTCACATCGAATTGGCCGCGCCAGTTTCGCATATCTGGTTCTTGCGCAGCGTTCCGTCTAAAATCGGTTTGGTGCTCGACCTTTCGGTGATGAACCTCGAAAAGGTCATGTACTTTGCGAACTTCATTGTTACCAAAGTGGACGAGCCAGCCAAGGCTCAGATCGTCGAAGAGTTGAAGAGTGAATATAAAGGCAAACGCAAGCAGATTGAAAATGATTTCGTTCGTGACGCGCAACGCATCGCTGAAAAAGCTGGGAAGACACCGGAAGAAGTGGAGACAACCCCTGCTTGGAAAGATGCAGTGAAACAGCGCGACCGCAAATTGACCGAATTGGAAGAGGATTTTGTTTCTGTGGACCACGAGCTTAAAGAGCTTGAGCCACTGGCCATTGTTTCCGAAAATACCTATCATGATTGGTCGCTCAAATTTGGTCACATTTTTGAGGCCGGCATCGGTGCCGAAACAATCCGCAAGTTGCTCGAAAAAATCGACCTTCCAAAAACCATTGAGCTGCTCAAGAAAGAATTGGAAGACGCGTCCGGCGCAAAGGTCGAGCGCTTGATTCGCCGTCTCAAATTGTTGCGCAGTTTGGAAACCAACGGCATCCGTCCGGAATGGATGATCATGACGACAATCCCGGTGATCCCACCGGATCTTCGTCCAATGGTGCCGCTTGATGGTGGACGTTTTGCCACGTCAGATTTGAACGACCTCTACCGTCGCGTCATCAACCGCAACAATCGTTTGAAACGCTTGGTGGAATTGAATGCACCAGAAGTTATTTCACGCAACGAAAAGCGCATGCTGCAAGAAGCAGTCGACGCCTTGATCGACAACAGCGCGCGTCAATCGAAGACCGTGGTCGCGACGACGGGAAAGAAGCGCCAGCTCAAATCGCTTGCCGACATTTTGAAAGGCAAGCAGGGTCGCTTCCGCCAGAACTTGCTCGGCAAGCGCACGGACTATTCCGGACGTTCCGTCATTGTCGTTGGTCCGTCGCTTAAATTGCACCAGTGCGGTATCCCGAAAAAGATGGCGCTCGAGCTCTTCAAGCCGTTCGTTATCTCTAAGCTGATTGCTCAAGGATTGGTGCACAACATTCGTTCGGCGAACCGCTATATTGAAGCCGACCACACCGAAGTTTGGGATATTTTGGAAGAGATTACCAAGAATGCACACGTGCTTTTGAATCGCGCGCCAACGTTGCATCGTTTGGGTATCCAGGCATTCCAGCCGATCTTGATCGAAGGAAAAGCCATCCAGATCCATCCGATGGTCACGACGGCATTCAACGCAGATTTCGACGGTGACCAAATGGCCGTGCACGTGCCGCTCACTGCAGAGGCAAAGCGTGAGGCCAAGGAACTGATGTTGTCTTCAAAAAACTTGCTCAAACCAGCAACAGGCAACCCAGTCGCCTCGACCAACAAAGACATGACCTGGGGCATTTATTTCTTGACCCAGATGGTGCCGCGAAAGGACGAAGTGGTCAAAGTGTTCAGCAACGACAAGGAGGCGGTCATGGCACTCGATCTCAAAAAGATCAGCTTGCGCGAGAAGATCAAAGTGCGCTTGCCACATGTAGTCGAAGGCTTGATCGAAACAACGGTTGGACGGGTGATTTTTAACCGCGTCTTGCTGCCAGGTCTGCCGTACCAGAACGACCTGATGGACCAAAAGAAGCTGAATGAAATGATCCGTTACGCTCTGGAATTGTTCGGCCAAGAAAAAACCGCCGGTCTTTTGGACAACCTGAAAGAAATCGGGTTCCGCTACGTCACCATCGCTGGCCACAGCTGGGGCATGGACGACCTTCCACCAGTGCCGAAGAAGAAGGAAATTGTTGAGGATGGTGAACGCCGCATCACTGAAATTGAATCGCAATTTGGCGACGGGTTGTTGACCGGCAACGAACGCCACACAAAAATCATTGAAGTTTGGACAGAAGTGAAAGACCGCATCCAGAAGCACGCGAGAGAAGTCTTGGACAAGACCGGCTCTGTTTTCACCATGATGGATTCTGGTGCACGTGGAAGCCCGGGGCAGCTCACCCAGATGATCGGTATGAAGGGGTTGGTGAGTTCGCCAACCGGAGACATCATCGAACTTCCGGTCAAAGCTGGATTCAAAGAAGGGTTCGATGTTCTCGAATACTTCATCTCCACCCACGGAACGCGTAAAGGACTTTCTGACACCGCGTTGCGCACCGCGAACGCAGGCTACTTGACCCGCCGTTTGGTCGACGTGGCACAGGATGTCGTGATCCGCGAAGTGGATTGCGGCGACACTGAAGGCGAAGTCTTGACCGCAAAAGAATCGGAAGAAATGGGTGAGCCACTCGCACATCGCGTGGTGGGACGCTTTGCCCTCGCAGACGTCAAAATGGAACGCAAAACCATTGTTAAAGCGGGCGAATTGATCACCGAAGAAAAGGCTCGTGAGATTGCAAAACTTCCACTGGAAAGCATCCACGTCCGTACCGTATTGAAGTGCAAAATGTCTAAAGGTATTTGTGCAACCTGCTACGGCTACGATCTTGGTTACAACAAGCCGGTCAACCACGGCGTCGCAGTTGGGATAATTGCTGCACAGTCCATCGGGGAACCAGGAACCCAGCTCACCATGCGTACCTTCCATACCGGAGGTGTTGCAGGATTGGACATTACGCAAGGTTTGCCACGCGTTGAAGAATTGTTCGAGTGCCGTCCGCCAAAGCGCAAGGCATTTGTCAGTGAAGTCAGCGGTGAGGTGAAGGTAGAAGAAGTCAGCCGCCGCTCCATTGAAGGTGAAGATGGGAAGACGTTGCTCGATCTCCCACCAGGCACCAAAGTCGTCCGCGTCGAATGTCTTGGGGTAGTAGAAGATGTCTACCGCAAGGAAACGGGCGATGTGCTCAAGGTGAAAGACAAGGGTGGTGTCGTGAATGGTGGCGTCCTCTTCGAAAAGAAAGATGGCACACAGATTCTTTCCAAAACAACTGGCGTCGTGAACATCAAAGGTCACGAAGTCACCGTTGTCGGCGAGGGGAACACCATTACCGAATACGTCATTCCACCGGGCTACGCGGTGAAAGCAAAGACGGGCATGATGGTCATGGCCGGCGACGCACTCACCGACGGCGACCTTGATTTGCAGCAGCTCTACTTGCTCAAAGGCCGCGCCGCAGTCGAGACGTATATCCGCAAAGAAATTCAGTCCATTTACACCTCGCAAGGACAGAAGTTGAACGATAAACACATCGAGATCATCATTCGTCAGATGTTCTCCCGTGTGTACATCACCGATGCTGGTGAGACGGATCTGCTTCCGGGCGAGACGATCGAGATCGCTGAGTTTGCTTCGGAAAATGAGAAAGCAAAAAAGGCCAAGAAGAAATTGTCTGAAGCACGCGAATTGCTCCTCGGCATTTCCAAGATCTCCCTTTCGACGCAGAGCTTCCTTTCCGCCGCATCCTTCCAGGAAACGGCCAAAGTGCTCATCAACGCGGCAGTCACAGGAAAGATTGATCGCCTTGAAGGCTTGAAGGAAAACGTCATCATCGGTCGCTTGATCCCTGCCGGTACCGGCTTCGGCGTCCGTGCGCGGGCACTTGAAGCGGAAGAGGCACGAATGAAAGAGGCGGCGAAGGAAAAAGAAAAGAGCGAAGAGTAGATAGAAAAACTAGGGGAGTATCGGTGAAAGACGGTCTCGCAGATGCGGGGTCGTTTTTCGTATTCTTCATTCGATTTGGATTTGGCGGAGCGTGCCCGTTTCAGCGATCTTTCTTTCCGCTTCTGTCCATCCTTGCGTAGGCGGGGATCCACGATATCGACGATCCAACCCGTGGATCCCCTTCTTCCCTTCGGCCATGAGCTCAGGGTCGAATGACAAGGGGATGGGTAATGAAGTGTTTCGCGTTCCGCTTCAATAGTCGCATCTGGCTCATTTTCTTAGTATTTGTTAGGGTAATGGAGTCGAAAGGAGTAACAATGGCGCAATGGTTTGATGGTTGGTTTCGAAAGCATGTTGAACCACGTGTGCCGGCCTGGGTGACCCCGGACGGCATCACAATCCTTGGGTTTGGAATCGGCCTGGGTGCCGGTCTGCTGTACGACCAGCTGGGTCGAACATCCATCGCATGGGGAACGGCAGCTGGACTACTTCTCGGCTTCGGGAAGCTGTTCGACGCAATGGATGGTGCACTCGCACGAGTGCGCCAGCAGTTCTCAAAATGGGGTTGGCTCATAGACTCCACCACCGACAAGGTGTTGGTGGCGACGCTGCTCCTGTGGAATTGCACTGGGGTTCCGCTGTGGTGGCGTCTCGTCCCCATTCTCATCGACGGAATTCTCTTCGCCTTGAGGCCGCTCGAAATGTTTCTCGATGCGCCCACTGGTTCGAACAAGTGGGGCGGTGTGAAGGTGCATTTTCAGGCATGGGGCATTGGTTTCGTGATGATGGGTTGGACGCCGGGCGTGCTCTTTGGCACTTGGATGTTGCTCTCCATCGCGAATCTTCTCGCTCTCGGCTCGCTCATCGGCCACGGGCGTGGGATCGTTGCTGCGTGGCAAGAGCGACGGACGTCTGGTGCGCGGCGGTTGCCCGTGTCGCACTCGACTGCCGTGATTGTTCGAGGTGAGGATACATAGAGGGATTCGATACACGAATCTCTTTTTTTTTTGCAAAATCGCTCACCAAAAGGTACGCTCGGAGCAGATGTGGTGCAAAACGCGAAGCGCGTAATGCGAATCCTGTCGGCGTTTCGTGTTATGCATTTTGCGTTTCGCAATCAACGTATGTCCAAACACAGCAAGTGGGCCAAGGTGAAAAATGATAAAGGCGTGGCCGATGCGAAACGCGCTAACGTGTTCACGAAATTGGGGCGGGCAATCACTGTCGCGGCAAAAATGGGTGGAGCGGATCCGGCGATGAATTTTCATTTGCGCATGGCGATTGAAAAAGCGAAAGAATCCAGCATGCCGAAAGACACTATTGAACGCGCAGTCGTGCGTGGCACTGGAACGGGTGAGGGTACGCTGATTGAAGAGGTTGTCTACGAGGGCTTTGGTCCGGGTGGCGCGGCATTGATCATTCATGGCCTGACTGACAACAAAAATCGCACTCTCCAAAACGTCCGAACCATTCTTTCAAAAAAGGGCGGCACGATGGCCGGCCAAAATGCCGTTGCCTGGATGTTTGAAAAACGCGGCATCCTACGCGTGCCAATGGTCGGAGACGGAGAACAGCAGATGCTACAATTGATCGACCTTGGTGCGGATGATGTTCGCGAAGAAGACGAAGGGTTTACCGTTACGGTCGCACCCGATGTTTTTGAAAAAACAAAGGCTGCCATTGAGGCAGCAGGTATGAAGACGGACTATGCAGAAGTCTCTCTTGTGCCAAAAGAATCGGTGACCATTGATGATGCAGATGAGCGCGCACAACTCGATGTGCTCGTTGACGCGTTGGAAGACGATGAAGATGTGGACGATGTCGTGACGAATGTCGGGTAGTAAATATATGTCATCCTCGCGAAGGCAGCCCCGAAGGGGACCCTTTGGGTGGATCCACGATGTCGACGGTCCCGCCCCGCTGGATTCCCTTATGCAAGGGAATGACAAGGAGTAAATTTGTCCGTACATGATCATTCTCGGTATCGATCCAGGTGTCGCGCGTGTCGGCTATGGCGTCTTGCAATACCAAGGTGACCGTATTTTGGCTGCGTGCCATGGCTGCATTGAGACGTCGAAAGAGGATACGCAAGGGGAGCGGCTGCGGATCGTGAAAGAGCAGATGGGATTGTTGCTTGCGAAATATCAGCCAGCGACCGTTGCGATTGAAAAGTTATTTTTTGAAAAGAATGCCAAGACGGCAATTATGGTCGGGGAAGGACGCGGCGTGATTCTCCTCGCTGCTGCCGAGGCCGGCCTGCCCGTTGTTGAAATGACGCCGCTCCAAGTAAAGCAAACCGTTGCCGGAAGCGGGCGGGCAGACAAACGGCAGGTCCAAGAAATGGTCAAACGGCTCCTCAAATTGACCGAAATCCCGAAGCCGGATGATGCAGCAGACGCACTGGCGATTGCCATTACTGGGATGCGTTTGGTGGAGACAGCGCGGCGATTTGCGCTATCGGAGTGAGGGTCTGGCTTTTTTCTGAATCCGTGTTATACTTTTCCCGCTTTTGGCAGTTCATCCTATAGTCGGGCTATAGCGCAGTTGGCTAGCGCACCTGCTTTGGGAGCAGGGGGTCGTGAGTTCGAGTCTCACTAGCCCGACCATGGGATGAAGAAAAACGCTTCCGTGTGCAACGGAAGCGTTTTTCATTTGGTGGAATTTTATCGAATCGCATTCGCAACCGCGATGACGACTGCTGGATCAAATGGTGAGGGGATGATGCAGTCTGCGGTTGGGTTTTTTACCACCGCTGCCAATGCACGCGCGGCGGCGAGCTCCATGGCTGGAGTGATGCGTGTGACGCCATTGTCCAATGCGCCGCGGAACATGCCGGGGAAACAGAGTGCGTTGTTGACCTGGTTTGGGAAATCAGAACGCCCAGTGGCGATCACTGCAGCGCCGCCAGCACGCGCGTCGTCCGGCATGATTTCTGGCACGGGGTTTGCCATAGCAAAGACGATCGCGTCTTTGCTCATAGCGCGCACATCCTCTGCGGTTACGAGTCCGGGACCGGAAACGCCAACGACTGCGTCCGCGCCGACAAGTGCATCGTGAAGCGTCCCAGTCTTTTTCTCGTGATTGGTCATGCGCGCAATCTCCATTTTTTCTGGATCAAGGTCAGTGCGTTCTGTCGTCAGTATTCCTTTCCTGTCTACGAGACGGACATCGCCGACGCCAGCAAGGAGTAAGAGGCGGGCGACGGCGTTGCCAGCAGCACCGGCACCGACGATCGCAACCGTACTCTTTGCAAGATCTTTTTTGACGACGGTGAAGGCGTTCAACAGTCCCGCGAGAACGACGATTGCTGTCCCATGTTGGTCGTCGTGGATGACCGGGATAGTGAGTCGTTCTTGCAAACGTCGTTCAATTTCAAAACAGCGCGGTGCGGAAATATCTTCGAGGTTGATT